>NZ_AUCX01000009.1 GCF_000429985.1 Maridesulfovibrio bastinii DSM 16055 | reverse complement strand
TTGACTTGTATTTCTTTGACAAGACGCCTCTCACTGCGAATTCCAAATATATACCCAATAAATAACATCTTAAAAAGAACAACTGGATCAATTGCTGGACGACCATTGTTCTCACAGTAAAGATGCTTGGTCTTCTCTCGAATAAATGAAAAGTCGATAAACTTATTTATTTTTCGAAGTAAATGGTTTTCAGGAACCAGCTCTTCAATTGTTACTAGCTCAACAGTGACTTGCTTTTGATCAGATTTTTTTAACATGCAAATAATATAAAAAAGTCCCCGCCAAAAGGCGAGGACTTTGTCATCAATCTGAGGGACCGCCAAAAGCGGTCCCTTTTCTTGTTTCCGCGCAGTTTCTGTATATATAGGAACGCTATATATCTACTACGGTGTTGGGAGGTGCTGGCAGGCCTATATATAGGGCTTCACACTGCATGTTTTTCCGAGCATCCGCTGTAACCAGGAAACGGCTCCGTATATATAGGCTAAAGCAAAAAGCCGCGTCGTCCGATATTGTGTTTCCACTGCAAAAAAACAGGAGTCACAATGGAAACACGCGTCATCACGATTCCGTTTGATCGGGATAAGGGAGTTTTTCAGGACGAACAGTATCGCAAGTTCATCATGAACAAGGAAATCCGGTCATCGCGGCCCGAATTCTTCCAGGTCGGCACCAAGGCGTATTGGACCGTGTTTCTTGAATACGAGCTTGTTCTCGAAGCCGAACCAAGCCGCGCTGGCTCCCCCACGCTGAGTGAGCCTGAAAAATTTTTCTTTGATAAGCTCCGTGTCTGGAGAAAGGAAAAAGCGGAACGGGAAGGAATTCCTACATACGTTATCGCCACCAACAGCGAGTTGATGGAGGTGATCAAAAAAACTTTTACAAAGCGTCTTTTTTGCAGCTACGGCATGACGAGGTTGAGAAGATGGTTTTGGACGAAAAGGGTGAGCTTTGCATCAAATTCAAAAACGGTGTTTATTCTGTATATCAGTGGTCCGGGAAGTCCTTTGACCACCGCGTGTCATTCACGTTCGAGAGCCTGGACAGCTGGACTATTGGACCCCGCATCGTTTTTTCGACCAGGCCGTGCTCACTCCGCCCTCACACTTGCCATACTATGAAATAGAGAAATACGGTCAAGTCTCCTTCAGTCAACTTTCAGACGTCTATCAGAGGCCAGACTTGGTCAACGCCTCTTTCCAATAAAACGCTTCCTGCTGCGAACGCTGCGGGCGTCAGCATCGTCGAAGCGCTTAGGTCTCCGCCCCCGACAGTTTCCATTTCAGCGGAACATCAGAATGGTGGCTTCGTTGAGGTCAAGGATGTCGTTGCCTCGACAGGTGGAGAAATCGGCGACGTGCGCATTTTTCACAACGGCAAACTGGCTTGGTCCAAAGGCTATTTTCAGGACCGAAAGGATGAGCCCCTGCTGGCCTCGGCTCAGACGAAGAACGGGAGGAGGCTGGTTCGGCAGGATGTGTCCTCCTTGAACAACATCCGCTATTAGGAGGGCCACCCGTCTCTTTCTTCAGCGGGAAAGAGACGGATGGCAGGCACTCGCACTGTCGCTGTTTTTTCGCACACAATGAGAGAACTACGGTGAACTCAGCACCCGCTTCAAGCCAAGCCTAGGCTCTACACCTGGAAATCAATCTTGCGAGACCGACCAAATACGGTAGGTAACATTCACAAATGTATGTATAAAAGAGAAAGAACCACACAGAATTTGCTCAGGTCCATATCCCGATTCTATTACCGTCGATAAGACCAACTCACACACAACTACTACATTTCTTTATAGTATATACTTCCATCGTTATCTCGGTAAAAAATATGCCTTGCACTATATCCAAAAAGATATTCGCCATTCTCGAGCGGTTGTTTCTTCAAGGTCTTTGTGTTTAAAATACAACCACCACTAATAATTTCTGTACCGCACTTCCCAAGGTAATAGCTAGTTTTTCCGCCTATACTTGCGGCATCATGTCCGTCAACGTCAAAAACATAAAGCTTATGTTCATCATTAAAAGTTTCTTGATTTGAACCCAGTTTCTCCCACCATGTATCTGTTGCAAAGTACACCTTATTATCCATACAAACTACGTTACCACTAGCATATTGCTGTTGTGCACTGACTATACCTAGCGCCCAGAGAACAGTGCCAGTATTACTCAATTTTTTAACATTTATATGCATAATCTCCTTACCGTTCTTTCCATTGAGATCATATTGCATCAAGCTGAGCCTGCCATCCTTTTTTTTTGTGGCAAATATATAGTCATCTGTCCTGTCAGCTGAAGACACATAATCATCGATTGTGGCAAAAAAGTCGTGTTGACCTCTGACGGTTGTCATATTGTTCTCATACTTTGTATAGCATCCATGGAAATTATTTCCAGCCTGAGCTTGAGACCAATACTCTGGCAATTTTTCCTGTTGAATCTCTTTCATAGTGATATCATCATAAAATTTAAAAGAATATTCTCCAATCCATGCAGAAGACGCAACGGCCACACCGACAATATCACCAATCGCAATAACATAAGGATTTGTAACTGTAGTTTTAGTTAAATAAGTGTATTCAGATCGAATTGTCATCGGAGGTTGTTGCACCATATTTGCTACACATCCATTAAAAAATATCAGCAACATGAACAAAGACAAAAGTTTAAAACAAGATTTCATTTTGCTTTCCCTTTGATTTATAATTTTTTTTACACACACAGAATTTCTGCACTTTCAACGGCAAATAGTTCTGGCTCTCCAATAACCAGCGACAATCCTTTTGACAACGCCATATCTCCTTTTGCTATTTTATGTATATTTCCTTGGATATTGACATACCATATTGATCTGAGCTGGCATAAAAGCCATAGACTCCCCTATCATTGCTATCAACAGTCAATACTCCCTGCGCATTTGTTTTGAACTCCCCCATGTCTTCCCCATTTATTACCACTTTTACCTGCAGATCAGAGAGGGCATGCTCTTCAACTACTTGCGCAGAACTAACAGAAACGGGGTTGTCAGCGATAGACTGTGCAAAACTATCGGGGGACAACAGAATGATGGGCAAAAAGAGCCCTGCACTGTATACCACTGCTGATATCTGGTTCTCCGTAGCATATTTTGACCGTTTGAAGTTCACAGCAGATGTTATATTAAATTTGGCGATCTGAACTTTGAAGACAAAACTGGACGGGCTATCGGAAATCTTTTCACAAGTAATTATATAGGGTATTCTTATAGAGTATGTCGTTGACTGAGAGGCAAAAAGTAAAGCGGGTGTAAACAAAAGAGTTATAATAATGCTAATAATCATACGCATAATAATCCTCCTTTACCACTTCCCCATTGTCGATAGCCATCAAAAAGATTGTACACCGATTATTCAGTAAGAAATTATTTGAGCACTCCTGAACATATTCAAAACGCCCGCGTGCTGCTTGCACCATCCCTAATCGGTAAAGAATAATAGCTAAGTTGAAATTTCGATAATAATATTGATAGTCCAACTCGGGATAATATTTGTTTAATTCATTCAAAGCAAATAGTGCAGTTCCATAATGCTTGTGCAAGTACGCCCAGTAAGCAATTTGCCAGTGGACCCAGTACGCTCGTGGTGTTTTGTTTGCGTTATGAATAAGTGGTATAAGAGTTTTTGCCTCAGGCGCATCCGGGCTATACATTCCATCAGAATAAAGTCCATACGGTGAATTCTGATACACCTTTGTGCCACTACAGCCACAAAGCAACGCCACACACAAAACGACAAGCACAGCGATGAAGGGCCTCATTATTCTCTTAACTCCTTTTTTATCTTTTCCATTTGTTTCTGGATCTGCTGAATTTCATCATCGGTTGCGGACATTGCATTTGCTATTTTTAGTCGTTTGTAAGCCACACCATAGCGTCCTGCGCTTATGTCTATCCGCGCTTCTTGCAGAAGATCTCTGACGGATTTTTTCGTAAGCTCATCCTTACTTGGAGGGATAAAATAGAAGTCATTGAGCAAAGAGGAACGTTCCCAGGGAATTTGCTGTTGTCGACTCTCTTTTAACACCGCCACCCGGACCTTTTTGAAGATCTCTTCAATACTTAAGCCAGGTCCGGCAAGGTAGCGCAGAAGGTACTGCGTATATAGACCGTGCGTTGCCTCCCCATCCGAAGCTGGTTGACCGGGGCTAGTTGAAAAAGCAATGAATGTTCCGGAAGCCCCCTTCATAGGGGCCAGCCCTTTATTCCGCATCTTAATGGTCAAGCCCCGAATAGCCCTGTTGCTGCCTGAATAGTTTGCTGTGGACGCATCATACGGATTGACTCGACAGGCATCTAAAATTAGGATGTTAGTATTGCCTTTTATTTCAAGACAACTGAGAATTTCGTCAAGGCAAAGAGACTGTGCTGGCACCCCCGCCTCACTGCTGGCCCTAAAGCTCACAGGTAGGAGATAATTTTTACCTTCCATTTGGACGGCATGCCCAGCATAATAGAATACGACTATGGAATTTTCTGTATTCGCGTGTGCAGCAAGACGCTGTATTGCCTCAATCATGCCAGCCTGGCTCACATTCTCGAGTTCCGTCACATTGAAATTCAATTTTTGCAACTCATGAGCCATTCCCCTGACATCATTTATAGGGTTACGGAGAGGGGCAAAAGCATAGTTGGCGTTGCCTATAAGTAGTGCCAAGCGCAATGGGTTAGCCGAAGCCCAAGACCCGGAACTCAGCAAAAGAATGAAACAAATAGTAAAAGCCGCAGCCTGTCGAAAACTCTGATTCTTTAGGGAACGGCGAACGCCAAGCGAGCTACGACAACAGTTTAACAAAAAGACTCTCCCTTATTTGCGCATCAAAAAATTGAGACGATGCAACCCATCTTGGACTAGCTCTCTGTAAAAAATATCCAGTCCTTCTTCGCACGATACATATCCTGCACACCAGACAATCACCATTTAATACAATATGAAATACAAAAAGTGAAGGGTTTATCGGAGAATGCTTGCCACATGGTTCACCTGCGCAGATCGTCAACAATCTGCAATATTGATAGAAGCAATGGGGGACGGTAATCCCCCCATTTCTTGGGTTCATCCGGCTAAAGCGTACTTCGATTCATGAATGCCCATGATCCTGAGCTTGAAGAACTCAGTATCCCGATAGCCGTATGCCTGTCGTTTCAGTGTTTTGATCTTGTTGTTCGTGCCTTCGATGGGGCCTGACGAGATGAGGTGATCGTAGTAAGCGAGGATGCCGAAGCGATGTGCTGCAAGCGTCCTCGCCATGACCTGCAAAGGTCGAATTTCCGAGGCTTCGGCCCTGGCTATCCAGTCAGCGATAACCTTCTTCGCTGTTGCCTTGTCCGGCTGTGACCAGAGTTGTCGTAAGTCTTCTTTCAGATAATAGGCTGTTGCCAACGATTTGTTCAGCCGCAATGCCTCGTCCAGCCGCTGCTTTTCATCACGGCTTTCATCCAGGTTCTCCGGGTTCTTCAGGAGAATCCACCGTGTACCTTTTACTGCCTTCCTTTCAAGCGGCGATGTGAGTTCCCGAAAGAGTTGCCGCCGAATCTGGGTAATCTTTTCATTCATCAGTTTGACCACATGAAATCGGTCAAACACGATAGCCGTGTCGGGCAGACTTTCCATGACAGCGCTGATGTAGCCTGCGTTCATGTCCGTGGCCACAGCCTCAATCTTGGCTCTTGTCTTCTTGAGTCGGTTCCAGAATGGCATGAGCGTTTCTCGGCTTCGCCCCTCACCGACGAAAAAAACCGCGCCGCTTTCGAGGTCCATGACCAGCGTCAAATATTTCTGTCCTTTGCGGACGCTGATTTCGTCGATGGCGATGTACTTGAGCTTCCCCAATTTTGGCTTTGCGAAACGGCGAAACAGATACCGTTTGAAGATTGATTTGATGGTATCCCAACCGACGCCGAGAAGGTCAGCCACATCTTGAATGGTCATTTTCTTCGCCAAGGCGAGGGTATATCGCTCAAAGGCCTTGGTATACCAACGCCTTGGCTCAGCAATTTGAATGTCGATCAAGCGAATGACGCCGCAATTGCGACATCCTATCCGCTGTTCGGGAATGACCAGCCAGACAGGCTTGAAACCGATGGGCACAGTCTGAACCCATCTCTCGGCAAAGCCGTGGCGAATGATGTTTCTGGAATGACAGCAAGGACAACGAATCAAGCCATCCTTGGGCTGTACTTTCAGGATGATATTGCCTGCGATGAAATCTTGGCGAACGTAGTCGTAGCCTCGCAGGCCGAACGCGTGGTAGATGAAACTCGTGGACATGGTGATTACTCCTCCCGATGCTCAGTGGTATGATTATCGGTTGGACGCCATGTCCTTTCATTTTGTAAAAAGTTCGCTTTAGCCGGATGAACTAATTGACTCAAGCATTTCTTTACAGATATCGTTTTCTAAATGTGAGTAACAAAAATCACGTTAGGTTGTTTGTGGCGGTTTACTTTTTTTAAAATGGAAATTTTCGAAAACAAGATTTTCTATTATAATACCGAAGAAGATGCAATTTGAATAGAATTTCAAATCACATGAAGAATTTTAAGAATATTTCAAGTTTAAAAAATTTGATGTATACTGTTATTTTCTTATTGTTCGGGTGCGCTACAGTGCTCCCATATGTAGATTATAAAACAATTCCAGAGTCTAATCCTCTTTCGATTGATGGCTTATGGGTACGTGAATCTGTCATTTGGACCTTTAATGGAGAAACCAAAAAGCTTAAATCAGGTGCAGATGAGCTCACGTTGTCTATTAGAAGGGGTGTTGCATACATTGATAGCTCTAGTGACCCTTTACTTGTAGCTGGTGGAGTTTTTTTTAAGGATTTAAAAAAAGTTGGAGAGCGAAAATTTCAAGGCTTGTTCGTTCGCGATTTACTTTATGCAACATTCAAAAATGATACGAAATCTGTTGAAATCGATGTATTGTCACAGACAAGAATTCGAACAATTCATAGCAATGGTAGCGTAAGGGTGACATATGTAAAAAAGGAACTCGATAGTCCTCAGTGGTTTTTAACGGACAACTTCCCTGCTAAGAGCTCCCCTGTCATGGCACCATTACCTTCCGTTACGACGGTTAATGCGACTGAATCTGCATCCCATAATTCCCGCTTCGAAAGCTATCAAGCCCTTGTCATTGGCAATGGTTCCTATCATGCGAATCCACTTGCGAACCCTACGCATGACGCTGATGCAATTGCTACATCTCTACGCAAATTCGGATTTAATGTTATTCACAAAGACAACATGACACTCAAAGAAATGGAGCGGACGCTTGATCGTTTTTATGCAAGTCTTGGCAAAAGAAGCGTAGGGTTATTCTACTATGCAGGCCATGGGATACAGATCAATGGGCACAATTACCTTGTCCCAGTTGATGCCTCGTTACAATCCGCATCAGACACTAAGTATGAATGTTTGGATGCCGGTAAAGTTCTCGACAAGATGGGGGATGTAAAAAATTCTTTAAATATTGTTATTCTTGATGCCTGTAGGAATAATCCATTTGTCCAAAACTTCAGATCCGCCAGTCGAGGTCTGGCCCGTATGGACGCCCCCGCAGGATCAATTATTTCTTATGCTACGGCCCCGGGGCGTGTAGCATCTGACGGCACAGGACATCACAGTGTATACACTAAATATTTGTTGCGATACATGAATACTCCGGGGTTAAATATTTATGACATTTTTCTACATACTCGTAAAGATGTCGTTCAGGAGACAAATGGCCAACAGATCCCATGGGAGTCTTCATCATTGACTGATTATTTCTATTTTATCCCTTCAAATTAGTTTTTCTGTGGCCTACAATTGGTTCTCTTTGTTGTGTGATACAAACACCAATCAACATTTCTTTAAATAAAAAAACAATTTTAACAACCGCATCTGTATGTACAACAATCTAGGCTTTCGTAATTTTACCAGTAATTTGATCCTTAAAGTTTATATTGAAACCACTTGAACCAAGAAAAGCATTATCAAGGATTACTTCTTTACCATTTTTGCGGTGATTTTTATTCTTCCCTTTGACCTATGCATCTTTCCTTTCAATCGATAATAATATATTATGTCTTTTTCCATAAAAATGGCTTCGTTAAATTGATCAAGTGTGTACTTTAAATCTTTAACTACTAGCTTGCCCTCAATCCAAAGTAGGTCCGTTTTGTTGGACCACTATGCAACGTTTTTAAGGTGAATAGCAGCACGGGCGATTTGAGTTTTGGAATCCAGAGTGTCCCTCCCTTCGGCCATCCCTCTCGCCATCGCCTGTCGAAGTCACGATGCAAGCAAAGTCGTCGGGGCAAGGCCGGACCGCAACGCGTCCGACCGAAGGGCTTGCCTTGACGGCTGCTTGCGTCACGCTCGCAGGAAAAACGGCGGGAGGGGCAGAAATCCTGCCGCCTGACCTTGCGCGAAGGTTTTGGGGCGTTGTATGGTGGGCCATATCCACCGGATAAATCGGTCACCAGAATGAGGCAAAACGCTTAAGTAGGCACCAACGTGCCGTAACACCTAACACTTCGCTGCCGTTCATTTCCAAACGGCACACTTTCACATCCAAACGCCAGGCTGAAACACAGCACCCCCGCCGGACAGACGGTAGATGTCTAAAAATCTATCGTTGTCAAAATTCCCCCACGGCCACCGCTTTACACGCAGGACGAATGAGCCTGCGTGGTGGCACCCCTTATTAAATGGATTTCTGAATTTTCCTTCAGTGGGAAACGGACATTGATTTGTCTCGTGTCGGTTGTTGTGTGGCGCGTTCGCGCCATAGGCAGGTCATTCTCCGGCAAACGGGGAAGGTCCGACCTGCTTTGTCCCGGGGCACTGCCCCGAACTTCAAGAAGGAGATCCATATGAAATCCATCAGTCTGGTACTGGGCACGAACAGGGCAACCCTGTCCGGCCCCAAATCGAAACAATACAGGATTCGCCAGAATGCCAAGGCCTTTGCAAAACGGCTTCGCCATGCGGGATTTGGTGTTCGCAAGTGGTCCAAGATTTCCAACAAGCACTTTGCGGCGGTTGCGCGGCAAATGAAAGACGAAGGAACGGGTGACGGGCGAATCGCCGAAATCTTTTCGGCAGCCCGTCACCTGTGCGAAGCATATGGCAACACCGGCATCAGCCCGAGCAACGACGTCTTCGATGTCAGGCGCGGGACCATTGCCAACGCCAACAGCAAGGCGGTTGCCCCTGAATTCGTCTTGGGGGCAATCGTCAAACTGGAAACCGAATCGTCATACGAGCACGGTCCCCGTTGTGCTGCTCAGATTCGCCTGCAATATGAACTGGGGCTCCGACGCGAAGAAGCGGCCAAAGTCGATCTGGTAGCCGACTGGAACAGGGAAAGCCGCAGCCTGCTCGTCCGGTACGGAACGAAAGGAGGACGGCCCAGGACGCTGCACAATTTGTCCGACAGGCAGCAGGAAGCTCTGGAACGGGCGTTGCCTTACGTCAGCCAATCTGACAGGCCGGGGATTCATAACCTCATGCCGAGCGGGATGGGTGATAAATGGCAGGAAAAACTGTCCTACGCGGCCAGGGTTTGCGGGTTCACCAAGCGGGAAAGCGGGTGGACGCTGCACAGCAACCGCCATGAGCGGTTCCATCGCATGTATGTAGAACATACCGGCTTTCAGCCGCCCAATCAGCATGAAGCCGTGGAAGCCTTTCAACTGGCTGCACAGGCTGCGGCTGGGGATGACTGGCCCCGACTCGACGGTGAAGCCCGTGATGAAATCGAAGTGACGGCGGGACACTCCGCAGGAAGGCGGGACGTCTCAGATGCCTATCTCGGTTCCAGTAGTTAACAAAAACCCCGCCATTTCGCGCGGGGTTTTCTTGTGTGCGCAGGTTGGAGAGCGAGATTGAGAAGCCAATCTCGCTCTCCAACCATCAGCCCCATCTGTCGCCCTCCGGGCCGACAGATGGGGCTGATTCTGCGTGAGGGGAGTATGGTCTTCAAACCTTTTTGGGGAAATTCCATCCGACCCCCTCTGGTCGGTTTGACTTATTAAATGCCGGTAGTGTCAAAGTGAAGGGTTGGCCGAGTTTTCGGGCGTGACCGCCTGCTGAAAATGACAACCCGGAAGAATGATGACCTTTGACACCAATCTGAAGACCCGTGTATTATGCGCCAAGGACGTTGCCGCGTTCTTGGGTAAGTCTGTTGACTGGGTCTACGACCATGCCGAAGAAATCGGTGGCGTTAAACGTGGTGGGTCATGGTTCTTCCCGAACGAGGAAGATATCTATGACTGTCTATTTCAAGGCCGGAAAAGGGTACCGGTACGATTTCATGGTAAAGGGAAAGCGCCACACCAAGGCGTGGTTCAAGACCAAACGGGCCGCAAAAGCAGCCGAAGCCGAAAAAAGAAAGGAAGTAAAAAGACAGCTGGCAATGGCAGCCCAGGGCGACATGGACTTGCTTGATATGTTGAACCTGCGGCTTGATTACCTCCTTGAGCGAGCATACTCGGATTCGCATTACAAGAAGAGCAAGTATGCGGCTCAGCGTCTGCTGGATTACCTGGGCAATGTGCCGTGCAGCACTATCACCCGCCTGATGGCCGACGAGTTCCTGATGGCAGTGGTAAGGGAGAGCACTCCAGTCGCTGGCAACAATGACCTGAAGGTTATCCGTGCGGCGTTCTCATGGGCCATGAAACGGGGCCAACGGTTCATTCAGGACAATCCCTTCGCGGGTCTGGAATCGTTCCCCAGCGACAAGCCCAAGGAAAAGAAGCGGACGCCCACGAGTGAAGAACTGGACCGCATTATCGAAGCGGCCAAGGCAAAGGACCGACCTTACCTGTGGGTGTTGCGTGAAACCCTGGCCCGGAGCATCGAAGTCCACAGGCTCAAGTGGAAGCGTGTCAATTTTGAAAAACGGTACGTCGAGCTGAAGACGTACAAAAACAAGAACAGGGAACCGGTCCTGCGTCAGGTCCCCATGACGGACCAATTGTACGATGTCCTGTGGGAACTGTTCAAGGATCGTGATCCCGACAAGGAATGGGTGTTCTGGCATCGGTATTACAATGCCGAGACCCGTCGGATGGAAGAAGGCCCATACAATGGTGGCAGGTACAAAATGCTCCAAACCACCTGCAAGCGGGCCGGGGTGGATTACTACACTTTCCACCGCTTCCGGGCATCGGGCGCATCCGTCATGGATAACAACGGAGCATTGCTTCCCGGCATCCAGCGCGTCCTTGGTCACGCTGACCGGCGAAGCACGGAAATCTATCTGGAGAAGCTCCGTGACGTGGAACGCGACGCCATGGACATCTACGAAAGGGAAAGCCGCAAGAAGGGTGACAAAGTCGCCTAGCAATTTAACACACGCGGTTCACACACAAACATCAAACGGGTTGCAGACGTCAGTCGGCAACCCGTTGAAAACAGAAGAGAAGAGCCGATAGTCACACATAGAGGTCGTGGCTATTTCAAAACGCTTTGATCTTATCATCTGGAATATAAGATTACCTCAGGCCTTAACCGCGATTGTGGCAGGAGCCGGATTATCCCTCTCCGGTGCAGTTATGCAGGCTGTTCTGCGCAATCCTCTGGGATCACCTTTCACTCTGGGAATAACCCATGCAGCGGCCTTTGGAGCCGCTTTCTCTGTTATGGTTCTCGGTCTAGGTACTATGACCAGCTCAAATGTGGGAGCCATATCCCTGAACAGTCCCTACACAACAACAGCGGTAGCTTTCATATTCAGCCTGTTATCCACATTTGCGATTATTGCGGTCTCAAAAGCACGCAAGGCAAGTCCTGAATCCATGGTCCTTACAGGGGTAGCTCTTGGGGCCTTATTCACAGCCGGAACAATGCTTTTACAATATTTTGCGGATGACGTGCAGCTGGCGGCAATGGTCTTCTGGACGTTTGGAGATGTTGCACGAGCCACATGGACTGAACTGGGAATAATGACAGCAGCACTCCTGATCTGCGGAATCTGGTTTACAGTCCACAGATGGGATTTGAATGCTATTGAAGCTGGTGATGAAACAGCCAGAGGACTTGGAGTAAAGGTTGACCGCATCCGCCTGACCGGGATGCTTTTAACTTCTCTGGTTACAGCCGTAATTGTTTCCTTTCTCGGTATAATAGGATTTGTAGGCCTCGTCTGCCCGCACATGGTCAGAAGGCTTATAGGTGATGATTACCGCTTTCTGCTACCGGCTTCAGCCATTCTGGGAGGAGGACTCCTTCTGGCGGCAGATACTGTAGCACGACTTGTTCTTGCACCCAGTGTTCTGCCTGTCTCCATTCTAACGGCATTCCTTGGAGCTCCTGTTTTTATCTTTTTGATAATAAAGGGGAACAGGGTATGAATATGAACCCCTCCACCATAAATTTAACTGTTAATGGTTTACAGTTCAGCTACAAAAACAGCACTAACATCCTCGAAAATTTAAATTTTGAAGTAAAGAAAGGAGAACTGCTGGCCATACTCGGCCCTAATGGAGCCGGAAAAACAACACTTTTAAAATGTCTTAATGCCATTCATAAACCATCAGGCGGGACTGTCTTCATACAGGATACAAGCGTTTATGACTTAAGGCCGGACGATATAGCCAAACTTTTGGGCTATGTTCCGCAGAGAGTTGATGCCGCCAGACTCACAGTTTTTGACGCAATACTTATGGGACGCAAACCGCACATCAAATGGCGGGTCCGTGAGCACGATATTAAAATTGTTGATGCGGCAATAAAAAGGCTGTCTCTGGAAAAAATGAGCCTGCGCTATATAGACAGACTGAGCGGAGGAGAACTCCAGAAAGTTAGCATAGCAAGAGCACTGGTTCAGGAACCTGAAGTTCTTCTTCTGGACGAACCCACCAGCAGTCTGGATTTAAAAAACCAGCTGGATATTCTGAGAATGATCAAAGCTGTTGTCTGCGGTCACAAAGTCTCGGCGGTCCTGACCATGCATGACCTGAATACAGCCCTGAGATTTGCCGATAAATTTTTATTCCTGAAAGATGGCCGCATTATGGCCTGTTGTCTATCGGAGACAGTAACTCCTGAAATCATTGAAACTGTTTATGATGTTCCCGTGGAAATAGAAACCAGAAATGGAAAACCGGTTATTCACCCGATTGAGGAATAACAGACTGGAATTTTGAATATTCAACCTGAGAGAAGGAATTAAAATGAACTGCTCCATACCTGAAGAAACAATAGAGAAAGTAGCTGCTTATCACGGTCACAAATGTCCGGGACTGGCTATCGGAGTCAGAGCTTCCGAATTATGCTTACAAAAACTGGGACACAATGATCAGAATGCGCTTGTTGCAATCTGTGAGACAGATATGTGCGGAGTTGATGCCATTTCTTTTTTAACTGGTTGTACTGTCGGCAAAGGTAACCTCCTTTTCCGCGATTATGGAAAGATGGCCTTCAACTTTTTTAAAAAGGAAACCGGAGAATGCTTTAGAGCCGTTTTAAACCCTGATGCGTATGGCAGACAGGGAGTGGAGATGGTTGCTCTAATGAAAAAATTTCTCGCCGGAGAAGCGAATGAAGATGAAACCAGACTCAATTTTCAGCTGAGAAAACAGGTCGAAGACAATATCTACAATCAATCGCTGGATGAGCTGTTCAAAATAGAAAAACCGCAAATATCTCTGCCAAGGGATGCAAAAGTTCTGCAAAGCATTACCTGTGACGAATGCGGAGAGAGCACGATGGAATCAAGAATCAGATTGTTTGATGGCCGGAAGCTCTGCATTCCCTGTTTCAATAAAGTTGAGCAAAAAATATAACCAGATAAAAAAGGGACCGTGCGGTCCCTTTCATTTCAGCTTCTATATGCAGTCGTCAGGCTAAAATTTAAAATTTTCAACAGGTTCAGTTACAGGTTCTTCAGTATAACCGGGATTCGGAACAGTGGCATCACTGCCTTCAGTAATATTTACAACCTCAACCCTTCTGTTGCGGGCCTTTGCAGCAGCAGAAGAATTAGGCACAAGCGGTTCATCCTCACCACAGCCTTCAACTTTAATCCTGTCCTTTGAAATTCCATTCTTAACCATATAAGTGCGCACTGCTTCAGCACGGTGCAGGCTGAGTCGTTTATTGGCTGCCCTGCTGCCATCGGAGTCCGTGTGTCCGCGGAGAAGGACTTTCATAGCTGCTCCTCGCGGTGATTTCATAGCCGTAACAAGTTCATTAACCAGAGGTATCCCTGCCTGCTTTATTTTAGCTGAATTCACATCAAATTCAATTTTAAGATAGGCTTTACCCGGAATATCTCCACCATTACCATCTGTTTTCAATAACATTTCCAAAATTTCATGGGAATTGTGGGCAAAGATATCCTGTGCATAGGAACCGGATACTGGAAGCATAAAAAGACACAGCAAGAACAGGCATAAAATTTTTCTCATTAAAAACCTCCGACAAAATAAATACTATAATATCCTGATACAATACTACTTAGTCACATTTATATCAATTCCCCAATTACATTAATCCTGTCACAAAATTGAAAGTCCCTGCTTTTCTTAGAAAAGCAGGGACTTTACATAAAAAACTACAGTCAACTACAAAATGTCTACAAGATCAAAATCAAGTCCTGATTTTTCAAGACCTTCTCTACCGCCGATGACAACTATGTCTCCATTTTCGGCAACAGCCTTTGCGGCAATAGCGAAATTACGGAAATCATCCTGACCGCAGGTGAGGACCTCTTCACGGATTTTCTGACGCATTGCGGCATCATTATCTGTCAGAAAATACAGCAGGGAGGTAAAGCCCTTTGCGTCCGGGAGCTGATATTTATCAATATCACCTATTCCGCCGATCACAGCCTTTTCAAGCTCATCACGGTCTATTTCCACTTTTTCCAGATATGAACCTATGCCATCATATTCATTTATGGTTCCGGCAAGATTGGGATCACGGTATGAGGCATATAAAAGCGATCCGGATGCCCTGTCGAACATGGCAAAGGAACCGTAAGCCCCACCTTGAACCCTGATGCGATCCCAGAGGTATCCGGTGCGCAGAAAACGGCTGACAACAAAAGCCGAGCCGCTGAACTCATAGCCGTGACTATAAACTTCTGCACCCTTGGAGACATAATTCACCTGTGCCGGTATGCATAAACCTTCCTTGCTGGAATAGCTGCCCCGGTCACGCTTAACAGGCTGAAGTTTATTTGCCGGAAGAGCACTTCGCAAACCTTCAAGGTCTGCGGCAATACCGGAATAATGAGACTTATCGACAGTCACATTAGCCAGCAGACCGTTTTTATTTATAATTATATCCCGGAGTTTTTCGAGATCATTTTTCACGGAATCAAAATCGTCATCAATCCTTGCGGCAAGTCTACGAAGGTACTGCAATTCGGAAATACCGCTCATCTGCTCGGTAATATATCCGGCGTCACTGAAACGGGCTTTCATCCTTGTCGCGGCCATAGCATGCCCAGAGGGAATCACCCGGTGTTCAAAACGAGCTTTTGATTCAAGAATTATCTGGCGCAACCTGTCACGGTTTGAAAAATCCGCATCAAGTAAAAGTTCATTTAAAATATCGAACATTGCCGGAGCTTTTTCCACTGTAGACTTGGCACGCAGAACAAAATTGGCGGTGCAGCTTTTATCACTGTATCTGGCTCCAACAATGGAAGTCGGGCTTATGCCGCCTGTATTAGCGGCAATACGCCTTGTCAGTTCAACAAAACCGGTCCTGCTGCTGCCGAGTTCTATCAAAGCTCTACCGAATACAGGAACAAGTGAAAGCAGGCTGTCCGGAACTGCCGACATATCAAAAACAAGATCAAGATACAGAATTCCGCTGGTATCAATATCATGGAAAAGCAGTCCATCTTTTTCTTCGCAGGGAATTTCAACATTGTTCTTTGGCAGGTCGGATACTTTCAATCGGGGTATTTTCGCCAGATTCTCGGGAGAATCGGGTAACTCCTGCAGACGCTTGAGTTCAACAGCTTTCTCGGCAACGGCTTGCAGTTCAGCTTCATCCATTGCGGAAATTTCTTTCTCCAGCCTTTCAGTTTCACGCTTCCTGATTTCAGCACCAAGTCCGGTATCAGGAGACAGCAGAACTGTTGTCCGATGCTTATTTTCAAGGAAATAACGCCTGATCATCTCTTCAAATAAATTGGAACCTGATTCCAGCTGCTTTTTCAGATCAGCAAGGCGGTTCTCATATCTGACGTTCCCGAGGGGATCGCCATCGTAAAGCCATGTGGTCAAAGAATTCAGCATGACCATCAGACCACGGGGGTATGAACCGGAATTGTTTTCACGCAGGTCAAATTCAACGGTGTTCAATGCGGCTTCAATATCGCCGGAATCAAATCCTTTCTCAGCAAGGTCTGTCAGCGTCTGGAGAATTAATGCTTCTACTTTTGCGGAATCATCTCTGCGGATCCCCTTAAGCCCTACGGAGAAAAACATCTGCCGTAATTCACTTTCAAAACCGGCTCCGGCGAGATCTTCTCCAAGTCCGGAATCATTCAAAGCCTTTCTTAACGGTGAGGACGGCAAGCCAATGAGCAGTTCCTCAAGGACATCAAAAGCAAGCCCGGCTTCCGGTGAGGTGGCTTCAGGCAGCAGAAAACTTACGGTTACCATTGATTTTGAATCTTCGCCCTCAGCCGCATATTTTTTCTCTACAGAAACAGGTTTTGCAAATGATTTCTGCAAAGCTATTTCGGACTGCGGATCTTTTTGGTCATATTCTGAAAAATATTCATCAAGAATACGCAACCTTTCGTCTGGGTCATCATCGCCATAGAAAAATGCATAAGAATTAGAGGGATGGTAATACCGTTCATGGAAATTCATAAAATCTTCAAATGTCAGATCAGGGATAACAGCAGGGTCCCCACCTGAATCAAGACCATAGGTATTATCAGGAAAAATGGAATGCTGGGTGTGCTCATAAAGCAGGCTGTCAGGTGAAGAATAGACCCCTTTCATCTCATTGAAAACGACACCCTTGTATTCATAGCTGCCATCTTCTCCGGGAACATAATGCCATCCTTCCTGCATCAGAGTGTTAGGGGTGAGGGCCGGATGGAAAACAGCATCAAGATAGACATCCACAAGATTATAAAAATCCTGCACATTGGGGCTTGCTACCGGATAAACGGTTTTATCAGGAAATGTCATGGCATTTAAAAAAGTCTGCAAAGACCCCTTAAGCAGCTCCACAAAAGGTTCTTTGACAGGATACTTGCGTGAACCGCAGAGAACTGAATGCTCAAGGATATGGGCAAGACCGGTACTGTTTTCCGGCGGAGTTCTGAAACTTATTCCGAATGTTTTATTTTCGTCAGCATTGATGATTGAAAGAACACGCCCTCCGGTTTTGATATGCTCATAAACAACAGCATCCCCTCCGACTTCAGCTAACTTTTCCCTCGATACTTCCTTGAATCCGTATATTTCGCTCATGTAGTTCTCCTTTTTTCATTATTCATAAAACTTACATAAATATTTTTTTCTCTCAAGCAATACTATTTTAAAAATTAGACATATTTTTAGGGTTTTAACTCAGTAATGATAATAGTTACTTTTTACTTGACGGATAAATTTCTTTGCCCTAGTCTAATTACAACATCAACGGGAAATGATAGTTTAAAAATAAGTTCAACAGAAATATATAAACAGGAGATTAGCAATGAACTTCGATAATGAACAAGAAGAATTACTTTACGTTGCAGAGATTGGTCAGAAAGTTCCTCCGTTTGTTCTGGAGGCTTATGATCCCGAAGACTTCGGATTTACCGAAGTGGATTTCGAAAAAATCCAAAAAGAAGGTAAATGGACTGTTCTCTTCTTCTACCCGGCTGATTTTACTTTTGTCTGCCCCACAGAGCTGGCAGACCTTGCTTCAAAAGAAGAAGCCCTTAAAGAGGCTGGATGCGAAGTTATTTCAGTCTCAACAGACAG
Source organism: Maridesulfovibrio bastinii DSM 16055 (assembly GCF_000429985.1). NCBI lineage: Bacteria > Pseudomonadati > Thermodesulfobacteriota > Desulfovibrionia > Desulfovibrionales > Desulfovibrionaceae > Maridesulfovibrio > Maridesulfovibrio bastinii. The sequence continues at coordinate 215,972 of NZ_AUCX01000009.1, read as the reverse complement.
CAAATTTGTGCACCTTGCATGGAAGACTGATGAGAGACTCCTGAAAGATGTTAAATTCAAAATGGCATCCGACCCGACAGGCGAAGTTTCAAAATTCTTTAACGTGTATGACCCGGAAACAGGACAGGCACTGCGTGGCACCTTCCTGATCGACCCCGAAGGGGTGCTGGTTTCATCTGAAATAAACTACTACAATGTAGGCAGAAATGCGGATGAACTGCTTAGAAAAGTAAAAGCCTTTGTTTATGTGAAAGATCACCCGGCAGAAGCCTGCCCCGCAAAATGGAGTCCGGGTGAAAAGACACTTACTCCGTCAGAAAAACTTGTCGGCAAGGTTTACGAAGACCTTAACGATTAAAAAATATACCGGATAAGCGGATAAAACAAATAGTTACAGTCAATATTCGCCTCCTTGATATCCTCCGGCGGATTCCTTTAAAAAAGGAATCCGCCAAATTTTTTTCCAAATCATTTTTTTTATAAGTGAAGCTGTTTGACCAGCCTGTTCTCTATGTTTATGTATTGATTTGTCAGTTGCAAAGCTTGCTGTAATTTTATCAGCACAAAAACAACTCACTGTAGGGGATAAAATGGTCTGGGACGGTTTTGACGCCGAAAAATATGAGAAATGGTTTCGCACTCCAGAAGGTAAATTTGCCCTTGAACAGGAAATACGAATCATGGACCACATGATTTCCGTATGGCCGCGCAGAAAGAGCAAACTTCTGGAAATCGGGTGCGGTACCGGTATCTTCCTTGACCATCTGTACCGGTGCGGCTTTGACGTCAGCGGAATTGATCATTCTCCGGTCATGCTACAGGCTGCAAGAAAACGTATGGGTAACAAGGCCTCTCTGCATCTTTGCAATGGAGAACGGCTGGCCTTTGATGACAATGAATTTGATTTTACTGTATTATGGACTGTTCTTGAATTCTGCTCCGACCCCGGAGCCATGCTTAAGGAAGCCGCAAGGGTTTCAGCCGGAGGGGTACTGATAGGTTTTCTGAACAGACACTCAATTTATTTTCTGACCCACGGACGAATGTGGCCCTGGGCTTCCAACGGTACACTGCGTCAGGCTAACTGGTTCTCCCTGCCGGGAATGAACCGCCTCATCAGCAAATCAACAGGATGCAGATCAAGATCCACCCGTTCGGTTCTGCCGGGACCTATGTGGTCATGGAAGGAAGCTTCCCCTTGGAAGCAGCTTAACGGCTTTATATATCCCCCGATTATAGGAGCTTTCACCGTAACAAGGGTTGATTTTGTCAGCAGGAGACCGCTAACCCCTATACACGCCTGGAAAACCGCCCCGGAACCATAGCAGACTTCACTCCCCACCTTTTTGCACACTATATTTATTAATTTTTATTTGACTCATAGTTTTTTTTCGTTCAATTCCAAGACTTACTATCCTGTAAAAAACCTAAGAGAGCGAAATGAATATAAGAAGTGTAAAGGCAGATTTTTTACTGCTGACAACTGCGGTTATATGGGGAGCTGCTTTTGTGGCCCAGAGAGTCGGAATGGATTATGTCGGGCCACTGACATTTAACGGAACCAGATTCGCCATTGGAGCTTTAGCCCTAATTCCCCTTATCAGATTTCTTGACGGCAAAAAGAAAAAACAAGGCAGTTATACTCCTGCAGATAGAAAACAGCTTCTTATTGGTGGTGTTATTTCAGGCGCAGCCCTTTTTGCCGGAGCCACACTCCAGCAATGGGGGGTAGTCTACACCACCGCCGGAAACGCCGGATTCATAACCGGTCTTTACGTTGTTCTGGTTCCCATTATGGGACTGCTGTGGAAACAGAAAACCGGAACGGGAACATGGACCGGAGCGGTACTTGCCGTTGTCGGAATGTATCTTCTAAGTGTTCACGGTTCTTTGAAAATAAATTTCGGAGACATGCTTGTTTTCTTCAGTGCTTTTTTCTGGGCGGGGCATGTACTGATAATCGCATGGCTGTCACCACGTATGGATTCAATAAAACTGGCCTGCGTTCAATTTGCGGCCTGCTCAATTTTCTCGCTGATACTCGCTGTTGCACTTGAAAAAATAACTCTGGAAGGACTTATAGGGGGAGCTATTCCTATTTTATACGGCGGCCTGATGTCCGTGGGGGTAGCCTATACACTCCAAGTTGTTGCCCAGAAGGATGCCAAACCGGCACACGCTGCCATAATCTTAAGTCTGGAATCTTTTTTTGCAGCGGTTTCAGGCTGTCTGCTGCTTGGTGAAACAATGACAACTCAGGGCATTGTCGGTTGTGGTCTGATGTTATGCGGAATGATCATCTCGCAGTTGAAACAATAGCTTAACGGCCTGATCATACGGAAGAAACACTTTGATCACTGACGATCAATCAGCTTTAGATTGACCTTGTGAATCATATATAAGCAATGTAACCCGGCGGTTTTTCTTTTGATTTTCAGGGATTGAATTACCAGCGGCATCAACATTCGGGACAAGCGGTCTGGTGTCGGCCATGCCCAGAACTTTAATCTTTTTCTTACTTAATCCGGCATCAATCAGATACCTTGCTACAGCGCATGCTCTGGCTGAAGAAAGTTCCCAGTTTGAAGGGAACTGCGAGGAATGTATGGGCAGATTATCTGAATGTCCCTCAACCACAATATTATATCGGGTTGTTACAAGCTTCGGAACAATTTTACCAAGTACCGATCTTGCTCTGGCAGTAAGATCAGCCCGGCCTAGATCAAAAAAGACCGCACCTTTCAAGATTATAGCCACAGCGTCAGGACGCATTCTTATCTCAATTGCGTCACTTGATTTTCCGACAAGACGGGAAATCTCCAGTTGCAGGTCAAAAAGGTTACGTCCTTCAGGATTTATGCTTATCCGGCTTCCGGGAACAGAATAATTGCTCCGGCTCTGATCGTCAGCAACCGGAACCCCCATAGCAGAAGAAAGTGAATCTGAAACTTCTTTATATTTCTGCTTATCAACATCAGCAATTGCCAGCAAAAGCACAAAGAAGCACAGCAGAAGAGTCATCATATCGGCAAGGGTTAAAGCCCAGCCACCCTCTTCCCCTTGAGGCGCTTTCTTTTTCAGCTGAAACGGTTCAGGCATGAAACCTCCTGACAACCTATCTGGAAGCCTTTACAGTCGCCCATTTTCTAGGCGGCAGATATCCTTTAAGCTTATCCATAACAATTGCCGACGGTGTTTTTTCTTTGATGAATAAAATACCGTCCCGAATAACACACATGAGAAGTGTAATTTCATCAATACGTTTTTCAACTTTAATTGCTATGGGCATGAAGAGCATATTGGCAAACAAAGCGCCGTAAAGAGTTGTGGTCAGGGCGGTGGCCATGGCGGGACCGATGCTTGCAATATCATCACCCATGCCCTGCATCATAGCGATCAGCCCGATCAGGGTTCCGATAATACCAAAGGCAGGCGAAAGGGTTGCCATGGTGCGGTAAATACCGGCGGCACTGTATTCCTGCTCATGATACTGCTGGATGCGGTTATCCAAAATTTCCTTGATCTCATCTTTGGAATAACCGTCTATAAGCATCTGCATGCCGTCTCTCAAAAAATCATTTTCAATTGATTTCAAACTTTTTTCGAGATGGTCTTCACCCTTGCTGGCCATTTCTTTTGAAAGATTGACTATGACCCGGATATAATTTTCAAGGGGCAGCTCCTCAGCACCCATTGCCATCATAAAAACTTTAAGAACGCGCATAACTTCGCGCAGAGGATAGCAGATGAAAGTTGAAGCGATAGTTCCGCCTCCGACAATAGCTATACCCGGAAGATTTATAAATACACCGACTGAATCAGTTGAAGTGTAGGTGGCTACTCCCAGAATGGCTACGCCGAAAAGAATGCCTATTATTGTCGCTATGTTCACTTGTTGCCACCCCCTTTAATTTCGCGGACAAGTTCAAAGAGTTCGGCAACGGCATCTTCCGCTTCAGCAGGATCAACATTATCCCTGCCGGCGATTTCATCCTGAACTATCTTGGCAATTTTTTTAGCCAGATTGGCCAGTATTTTTTTTCTGGCGTCATCTTCGGCAATGCTCATCAGCAGTCCAAGCTTATGATACCCAAGACGGTTGAAAACTTCTTTAAGAGTAGCGTTGTCCACAAAAACGACATCATCTATATCTTCAAGCTCATCAATGCTCTTTTTCTTTTTTGCTACCTTGCTGAAATATCCCGGTTCCTTTCCGGCTGCCCATTCAAGGACTTTCTGCCTGTCAAACATGAACATACTCTCCGGAAAATCTTCCTGCGCCATTTTTTTATAAAGAATGTTCGGTTCCGTTTCGAGCATGGTGGCAATTTCATAAATGTCCACGACCTGAAGTTCCGAACAGGAATAACCGGAGCTTTTTTTGAGTTCCTTATACAGATTGTTGGTAACTTCGATAAATGTCTCCGGAGTGGCAATCTGAATATATTTTTCAGGAAAAGCCTTCCCTGCCCGGAGATCTTTCACCTCAATAATTCTGAGGCTTTTGAGCTTGGCCAGCACCGCATCAATTTCTGATTGCGAAACAAGTATGATGCTTCTGATTGTTTTGCAGAGTTTATTCAGCTCAAGTCCCAGATCATAATTACGCTCTTTTTTAGCTTTATCACGGGGCATATTGAGATGATCACGATAACAGAGATCAAGAATACGGCAGATACTTACAAAATCACTGCGGTGTCCCTTGGGCTGGACCATATCCCCGGTTCTGGCGAGTCTTTTAACCAGCAGCCGGGTCATGTACTGAATTGTCTTCGGGCACTGATCAAGCAGTTTCATCATGATCTGATCAGTCAGCACGACCAGATCACAATACTCAGCCGCTTCCGCACTTGCCGAGCGGCAGCCGCCGCCGATAACGCCCATTTCGCCAAAAATCTCACCCTCGCTCAGTCTGGCAAGGATTATCTTTTCATTACTGACAACTTTATAAATATTAACCGCGCCCTTTTTAATCATGTAGGCGACGCTGCTTTCCTGCCCGGCCTTAAAAATTTCCTGGCCCTTGAAAAAAGATTTAATATTCGGGCTGCTGGGCGGCATTGATGACTCCTGACTAAGTACGATTTAACAAGATAACCACCGGACATGTGACATTTGCCCGGCCGTCAATTAGAGAATACAGTGCCTCGACCGGATATTATCAAGGACACTTTCCACAAAATTATAGTATCTTTAATCTTTCTTACATTAGATCATCATAAAGAACAACAAAGACTATATTTAAAAGCCGAAACAATATGAAAGCAACATTACTAAATATTTTCCTGACATTTCTGAAACTGGGGTGTACCGCGTTTGGCGGTCCGGCGATGGTTCCGTATATAAGGCGGGATGTTGTCGAAAAATACGGATGGGTAAGCGAAGCTGATTTTTCAGCAGGGATGGGGCTTGCCCAGATAGTTCCCGGAGCTACAGCCATGCAGGTGGCAGCATGGTCCGGCCTGCGGGCCAGAGGTATAGCCGGAGCCTTGGCAGCTTATGCCGGATTCGGAATACCTGCTTTTGCCATGATGACCGCACTTTCAATAATTTATTTTACCTATGGCGAAACAGCAGTAGTCAGCAGCTTATTTACAGGTTTAAAAGCTGTGATAACTGCCTTTGTCGCCAATGCTGCAATATCGTTTGCCCGCCTTTATCTAAAAGAAAGAATACACTGGATGCTCTGCATTGCGGCATTAATACTGATGCTTGCCGGAAGCGGCCCCATCTGGGCATTGATAATAGTCTGTCTGGCTTCTGTCTTTCTTCTTAAAGAAAGCATTAAAGTGAAAAGAATTGAAACCGTTCATAAAAAAAACGGCTTTAATGTACTGCTCAAAATGCTTTCCATACTCGCTGCGGCCTGCATTATTCTTTTCCTTTTTGACAGGGAACTTTTCAAAATCTCCATAACCATGATGAAGATTGATCTTTTCGCCTTCGGAGGCGGATATGTTTCCCTGCCGTTAATGCTGCATGAGATTGTGGAAAAACATGCATGGATGAGCCGTTCGGTTTTCATGGACGGCATTGCCCTTGGGCAGGTTACTCCCGGCCCTATTGTTATGACCTCGGCTTTTGTCGGCTACAGTCTGCACCAAATTACCGGAGCTGTTATCGCCACCCTTTCTGTTTTTGCACCGTCATTTATTATCATCAACTCCGCAGCACCTTTTTATGAACAACTCAGTGGATCATCCATAATGCACAAGGCCTTAAAAGGAAGCCTTATCTCCCTTGTTGCTCTAATGGTTTACATCAGCGGACAATTCCTGATTGCCATGCCTGTTCAACCTCTGACCATTCTGATTCTGGTAATTTCATTCACTGCAATATACAAAGGTATTGATATCCTGAAAGTTGTACTGGCCTGTTCAGTAATTTCCCTGCTCGCCGGGATAATATGATCTGGAGATAAAATGGATTTAGAACTGCACCTTATTTTATGGCATCTGGCAATTGTCTGCGGTTTCCTACTTGCCGCAGCTCTGGTGATGAACATCATCGTAAAACAGAAATCATCGTCAGCCGCCCTGGCATGGCTGATGGTAATATTTTTCATTCCCTACCTCGGAGTCCCGCTCTATCTTATCTTCGGCGGACGTAAAATGAAACGCGACGCCAGAACCAAAGAAGACCTGCACCTTGAAGTTCAGGAGACAATTCCCCCTGATCAGGCAGACCCCATCGACCTGATGCTCAGAGAATATAAAATACCCGGAGCAACCTCAGGCAATTTTTTTCAACTCTGCAATGATGGTATTGAAGTCTATGAAGAACTGGTCAACCTCATTGAGTCAGCAGAGTCCCAAATCTGGATTACCACTTTTATTCTGGCAAGGGATGAAGTCGGTACCGAGATTGTTGAGCGCCTTGCCCGCAGAGCTTCCGAAGGAGTTGAAGTCAAGCTCCTGCTTGATGATATAGGATCACTTTTCACAACAAGAGGATTTCTTTCCAAACTGACCGATGCAGGCGGAGAAGTAGCCTACTTTATGCCTATCCTGCGCTCTCCGTTTCATGGTAAGGCCAATCTGCGAAATCACCGCAAAATTGCCATAGCCGACCAGCGGAGAGTTATTGCAGGGGGTACAAATATCGCCCGTGAATACATTGGGCCTAAGCCCTTTAAAGATCGCTGGCTGGATCTTTCGTTTATTATGGAAGGCCCTGCGGTCCACTTTTTCTGCGAAGTATTCAACTCCGACTGGCATTTCTCCCACGGAAAATGGCTTGAACTGCTGCCACCGTCGGAGAGGGTTACTTCATTACCGGGACGTGGTATTGCTCAGGTGGTGCCTTCCGGGCCTGATGTTCCCAACGACCCGGTGCATGACGCACTGCTTACAGCTGCGTTTACAGCTGCATCAAGAATATGGATAGTCACCCCGTATTATGTACCGGATGAATCCCTTGCTCAGGCACTGCGACTTGCTGCCCAGCGCGGAGTTGATGTCCGGGTACTGGTGCCTAAAAAATCAAATCATAATCTGGCTGATCTGGCTCGGGGAACACATTTAAGGGAGCTGGAAAAAAGCGGCGGCACAATAATAAAATATCCGCATATGGTTCACGCGAAAGTTGTTGTGGTTGATGACAGACTGGCGGTTGTAGGCTCAGCGAATATGGATATGCGCAGTCTGTTCCTGAACTATGAAATAGTCACATTCACCTACTCGGCCCATTACATAGAAGATGTCCACTGCTGGGTCGGCCGGCTCATGCGTGAAGGAACGGAAGGAGCTTCTAAAGTGGGAGCTTTCAGAAACTTGTGTGAAGGCATGGCGCGTATTGTTGCCCCGCTGCTCTAATAAAAATTGACCACAGGAGAAAAGATATTATTTTAAAAACAGGCGCTAATTATAAACAGGACCATTAATGAACAAAATTCTTCCCATTTTTATACTTGTGCTTGTTTTTATACTCGGTTTCAGTTCATGCGCTTTTGCATGGGGACCGGGAGTACACATGGCACTGAGCAATGCCCTGCTTTCAAGACTGTGGCTTTTACCTAACGAAATATCTTCGATACTGGCTGCCCACCCGGATCTCTTTCGCTACGGGAGTCTTAGTGCTGACATCTTTATCGGTAAAGGTTCAAAGGCCAAAAAAAGCCATAGCCACAACTGGAATACTGGATTCAGGATTTTGCAGAACGCTGACAACAGGTCGTTGAAAGCATTCGCCATGGGCTATCTATCACATCTGGCAGCGGATATTGTGGCCCATAATTATTACGTTCCCAACCTGCTGGCTCAAGCTCCCTCCGGTGGAAGGCTAAGCCATGTCTATGTTGAAATGCTGGCTGATGATCAGGTTGTCTGGTCTACAAAAGAGGCCGAAGCTTTATTCCGGCTGGCAGCAAAAAATGCCGATAAATCACTGTGGAGTTCTATGGATTCCAGAAAACTCAGCTTTCTTCTGAAAAAAAGAGTCTTCCATAGGTCCATTGGACTTTTGGAATACCGCCCGGTGCACGCTTCCTTAAACTTTTCCCGTAAAGTAATTCCGGCCTACCAGATAGACTACCTGCGGGCCATGCTTGATCTGTCCTTTAGAAGTGTTGTTGATCTGATTAACAACCCTTTTGAAGCCAGAGCACTTAATTATGATCCCATAGGCAGTGCTAACCTTGGAGCTGCGGGCCTCGACAATAAGTTGAGAAACTCTTTGAAAAGACGCAAAAAAGCTTTCATCGTAAAATTTGATGTGGACTCCGAACTGTTCACCCTCCCGTTTATTGAAGGCACGGACATGCTGCTCAAAGCGGATAAAGACCAATCAGGATCATAATCCCCGGAATAAAGGTTAAGTCTGTTTAAATTTCTGTTCCATTTAAATCAGCATAAGCACTCGCTCTAAGAACAAGAAGAATATTTATGAGCATCTTAAAAAATCAGAATAAAATACGAATTTATTAATTTTTCATGAATTAAGTTCTCTATTAAACAATTTTGTTATTTCAATTTTCCATTTTATGAAGGCTCTATTTTAAGCGACTGTTGTTTTAAGCTATTTCAATGTACAATTTAAAAAAGTTACATAGCTACTACATTAACGCTACATTCAAATACATTCACACTGGCTATTTATACAGACACTAGGGTAAAATATTCGATCACATTTTTTTCTCTTCACCCTTTACAAAAATTAACAATTTTAGCAAAATTTTTCTGTAAATATAATAAAATTACATAAAATCAATAAATTAAGATATTGATAAAATTGTTCATACCCATCTATAATTGGGTCAAAATGCACATCACAGAAATAGATACCAACTATTGAAAACAAGACTACTTTATATAGCAACTTTTGCCACAGGACAATAATCAAGCACTCTTACAAAAGATAAGGCACTAAAATAACTTAATTTATTTTGATAACAACGTGACGAATAAAATTTATCTTCAAACTGTTATTTTCACCTTGATACATGTTGACTTGATGCACTCTTGAACATACTTGGGAATCAACAGGAACAAAACAAAACACTCTGTTTTGGAGGATATAAAAATGTACGCAATTGGAGCTTTCAAGGCTTGGAACGCATCTCGTAAGAGCAACAGAAGCGATGAAGTAAATCACAGCATTCATGCTGTGCTGACATTGGCAACGCTCGGACTCTGGCTTCCCGTCTGGACGGTTGTATGCATCCGTCACGCTAAGAAGGTTGAGTCCATGGGAAAAAGCTCTCTGATTGATCTTCGCAAGATTGAACGTCTGGAGATTTCTCCGGAATACAAAAGCCGTCTGGCACGCTCTATGTAGAGTTATTTATATATAAAGACTGTCCACAAACATATCGGAAATCGTTGTGATTCCCGATACGGCCCCGGTAATCCTCCCGATTCCGGGGCTTTTTTTTAGGCTTTTTACTTCTAGCGGACATTGTTTTGACTGACGCGCTCTGCTATCGTCTTTCAGAACAAGGAGTTTATAATTATGAATAAAATTTTAACGACGATAATTTTAGGAACTCTGCTGCTGTGCGCTGCCTGTCAGCCCAAAATGAATCTTTTCCCGGACAGCACAGATCCTCTCAAAGAAACAGTTCTCCAAGGTGAAAGTGATCAGAAAATTCTTGTTATTCCCATTCAGGGCATAATTTCTGATCAGCCTAAAAAAGGACTGTTGTCATCAATGCCGAGCATGGTTCAGGAAGTAAGCTCAAAGCTTGCTCTGGCTTCTAAGGACCCTGAAATTAAGGCTGTAATTCTAAAAATTAATTCTCCCGGCGGAACAGTCACAGCCAGCGACATTATTTACAGGGAAATTTCTGAATATAAGAAAAAAACAGGAGTCAAAGTAATAGCCGCGATGATGGATATAGCTGCTTCAGGCGGCTACTATATAAGTCTATCTGCCGACAGGATAATTGCCCACCCGACAACTATGACCGGTTCAGTGGGTGTAATTTTCATGCGCCCGAAGCTTGACGGTTTAATGGATAAAATCGGGGTATCCATGGATGTTACCGCTTCCGGTAGAAATAAAGACATGGCCTCCCCTTTCAGAAAGGACACTCCTGAGGAAGAAAAAATAATCAGCAATATGGTTGCTGATTATGCCGCAAGATTTATTAAACTTGTGAAAGAAAACCGCACCCTGTCTCCAGAGCAGCTTGAAGAAATTAAAACAGCCAGAGTTTTCAGCGCGCAGGGAGCACTGAAAACAGGACTGGTTGATAAGCTGGGATATCTTGATGACGCAGTGGCTGATGCAAAAAAAATGGCCGGATTGCCAGACGATGCACAGGTCATAACATACAAGCGCAAGGCCTACCCGAACGACACCCTCTATAATTCTGTGGAGGCTCAATCCTTAAAAATGCCAGCCTTGGTAAACTTTGACGCAGAGGCTTTTATTCCGCCTAAAACCGGATTTTACTACATGTGGTACCCTGCAACCAGATAGCCCATCCCATATAGAAGACTCACCAATTTAAATTTTACTCCACTGTTTAATTTAAACAGTGGAGTAAAATTATTGCGGTTTCAATTTTTAAATTGAACATGAAGATATTTAAAATGTTTCAGACAGGAAAGCTGCTTTGAACCACAAATTTTTCATAAATAAAAACGAAGGTATATTCCCCGACAGCTACTTCCGATTGCATTTCATTGGTGTAAAAGAACAGGGCTTTACCTTATTTAAAGTTAGATTTAGACTGCCGCCTCTAAATTTGGAGGGTCAATGCTGGTTGTAATCAACGTAGATGATCTAGGACTTCACCCTGCGGTGCGCCGCGCGGTTGAAAAACTTCACAATGCAGGTGTGGTTACCTCTTCAACTGTTCTTGCAAACGGTCCTGATCTAGGAGAGGCTCTTCTCCTTCAGGAACGCTGCCCTGAGCTGGGACTTGGTGTGCACATGAACCTGTTGCGTGGAAGGCCTATTTCCAATCCTCAGGATATCGATTCACTGGTGGATGAAGACGGCTTATTGCTGGGCAACTATTCCAGCCTGCTGCTTAAATATTTAAGCGGACGGGTTTCAATGAAGCACATTGAAGCGGAATGGTCGGCACAGATAGAGTATCTGCTGGACCACAAAGTCCGTATCACCCATCTGGACAGTGAAAAACATATTCACGCATGGCCGGGATTATTTTCTCTGGCCGGCAGACTGGCCCGCAAATACGGAGTCTCATGGGTAAGAAAACCTTTTGAACACACTCCGCTCTCCAGATTTGACAAAGGCATGCTCAGAACAAGATTCCTCCAGGTCTGCCTTGCCGGCAACAAGTCATTTGAGATTCCGGCTAAGGCTGATTCTGTTTGGGGTATTGGTGATCAGGGTAACAGACTTAACCCTGATTTATTTGCTGGATATATAAAAAAATACACACCCAAAGTAATAGAAATCGTCTGCCACCCCGGATATGAAGACCCCGGTGACGGACCGCTACCGGCGGAATTCGGTCCTTTAAGAGTTCGAGGACAGTGGAAAGCCGAATTTGACGCCCTTGAAGGAAAGGGCTGGCTGGACCTTTTCCAGAAAATAGGGGCTACCCCTGTAAATTACGGTCGGATTGATCCCCGTACCGGAGAATTAAAATGAGTGAAAATCAGGAAATAGAAATAAGTATAGTCACCCCGATGCACAATGAGGAAGCCTGCGTTCGTGAATTCCATAAACGAATTTCCGCAGCGCTGCAGGGTATGAATACCAGTTACGAACTTATTCTGGTAAATGACGGTTCCACAGACTCCACCCCGGAAATAATCTGTGAACTCAGTACAACTGACCCTCATATTAAAGGAATTTTTCTGGCCCGCAACCGTGGGCAATGCACTGCAATCTATGCAGGCATTCAGAACAGCAGAGGTCGCTATGTCGTCATAATGGATGGAGACCTCCAGCATAAGCCGGAGGAAGTTCCTTCACTTATTGAAGAAATTCGTAAAGGATACGATCTTGTTTCCGGTGGACGCCAAAAACGCGAGGAATCACTTGTCCTGCGCAGGATTCCAAGCAAAATAGCCAATTACCTGATGCGGGCCACCAGCGGATGCCAGATCCGTGATATGGGCGGACTTTCCTGCCTGCGTGGCAATCTTGCAAGGCGTCTTGCTCTCCGTGAAGGACAGCACCGCCTTATACCAGCTATTGTCTGGTCAATGGGTGGGTCCGTCTCCGAAGTTCCTATTTCAGCTCCACCAAGATTTGCAGGTAAAAGCCACTACGGAATCGGCCGCTCCATTGATGTTCTCTTCGATATCATCATGCTCTGGTTCCAGTCTTCATTCAAACAGCGCCCCATATATCTTTTCGGGCGCATCAGTCTGGCACTCTTCAGCCTTGCTTCACTGATAATGATCTGGCTGCTTTACCAGAAATGCTTCTTTGGCATTCACATGGGAACAAGGCCGCCGTTTCTGGGTTCCATATTCCTCTACATCTCCTCACTTGGCTTCATGTCCACAGGATTTATACTGGAATCGCTGGCCAACACTTATGATGCTGTAATGGAAAACAAAACCTATCAGATAAGAGAAATTATCCACAACGGTAAATCCTGCCAGCCGGAAAAATTTCAATCTGCTAAAAAGAACTGATCTCTTAAAAATATAAGAGATAAAATACTTACCAAAAAGCCCCTCATGTTGGACAACATGAGGGGCTTAAATTTATTCAAAAAAGAACTGTTCTTAATGCAGTTTTTCCCTGCGGGCCAGTTCTTTAACATACTCTATGGCTTCTTCCATATTGCAGACATCACCTGCAATCTGTGCTTTCAACAGAGTATCGCGAAGAATACCTACGGCAGGTCCGGGTTTAAGACCTGTAGACTGCATGATCTCGTTACCGTTAAGGAACGGATCAAGAGCTTCTTCAGGAATATCTGCACGTTCAAGCATTTTAAGGTTGTGATTGAACTCACGGTACTGAGTTCCACGGGCTTTGATATCCGCACGAACCATTTCGATGAGTCTCGGATATTCATCAAGGGCTTTAAAACGCTTGATACCTTTATCAGTAAGCATGAACTGAAAACGCATATGATCACGGACCAGTTCGCAGATAAGATCCACATCTTCCTGAGGGAAGTTGAGCCGTGTAAGTATCTTGCGGGTAACCTTGGCACCGACACGATGGTGCTGCAGGAACTGCCATGTGCCGTCAACATCTTCAGCAGTGAAGAGTTTACCTACATCATGGAAGAAACAGGCCACAACACCGAACCAGTCATAGGGAAGCTCTTCCGGATAATGTTTCATAACAGCCAGAGTATGTTCGAAAACATTCTCTTTTTCTCCGGTTTCACTGTTCTTGATCTGAGTGATACGGGAAAGAGCCGCAATCTCAGGAATAAGCCCGTGGAGGAGCATAGTTTCAAAAAGCAGAGAAACAAAAAGCCACATATTTTCAGCTTCAACCTTGCGCCATTCATCCATAATCTCCGGAACAGGGACATAATCAAGGATACGCTTGGCGTTGCGGATGATTGTAGTCTTTGTGTTGCTCTCAAGCGGAAGATTATAGTTGGCAGCAAAGCGCAATGCTCTGATTCCCATCAGGTAATCTTTTTTGAGAACCTGATCCGGGATTCCGGCAAACTTAACTTCCCCTGAAGTAAGGGAAGCGAATCCTTCATAAGGATCTTTGGCTTTAGGAATAAAAGGGCATGCAAGAGTAAGAGGAATTTCGTCTTTCTTTTCAAGCTCTTTAAGCAGTCGCGGGGTCATGTGCGAAACACATTCCTCAGGATGGGAGGAATCGCTGACATCACTTAAATAAAAATAAAAATTAATTCCGCCTTCTTTAAGAATGGCTGTTACACCATCATTCTCTGTCCATTCCTCAATATTCGGGAAAAGCTTGCTGAGACCGCGAAAATCTAGTTCGGTCGCAATATCCAGCGAGACTTCATCTCCTTTATCGGCAATAGTGAGTTTTTGAAGCCTTTCATTGACGATGTAGGCATCATAACCGTTACGCATGATGGTTTTGCAGATTCCCACCGCGTCTTTAAAGGGTTCGCTCATAATTTCTCCTTAAGGCAAAGTTATTGATATCACATAGTGTTAGTTACTATAGCGGAAGGTTTACCCCTTCGTTCCAAGGACTTATACTATTTTTTTGCCTCCAAGGAAATGACTTACTACCCGGCCTTTCAGGGTTTCTCCGGCGAATGGTGTATTTTTGCCCTTTGAATACATTGTACCGGGTTCCACCACCCATTCCTGCTGTGCATCAAAAAGAAGGAAATCAGCAGGATCACCCTTGCTGAAAGTGTTTACCGGCAGACCGAAAGTAGCACAGGGATTGACGGTCCATGCTTTTATAAAAGTATCAAAATCAAGCTCGCCTGATGAGACCAGAGACCATGTTAGCGATAAGGCTGTATCAAGGCCTGAAATACCGCAGGGGGCAATAACGAACTCGACCTCTTTTTCATAAGCAGCATGTGGAGCATGGTCCGTGGCAAACATATCAACTGTTCCGTCACTGACAGCGTCCATTATAGCATGAACATCCTCAATGGTACGCAGCGGAGGATTAACCTTGGCCATCGAACTGTAATCCATTGCGCTTTCTTCAGTCAGCAGCAGATAGTGGGGGCATGTCTCGGCAGTAATTTTCACTCCGCGTTCTTTACCCCAGCGGATAAGATCAACAGATTTTTTGCAGGAGATATGGGCAAGATGTATGGACGTTCCCAGATATTCAGCAAGAAGGATATCTCTGGCAACCTGCGAAGCTTCGGCTATATCAGGCTGGGCAGCAAGACCGTTGCGGCTAGAAGTCGGTCCCTCGTTCATTCCTGCACCGAGTCCCAGATAAGGGTCTTCGCAATGATCTATAACAGGAAGGCCGGTATCTGAAGCATATTCCACAGCCCTTCTGAAAAGTTCGGTATTTTTAACCGGCACGCCATCATTTGAAAAAGCCACGCAACCTGATTCCGCCAGCTCATGCATGGGGGAAAGTTCTTTTCCTTCAAGCTTTTTGGTTAAAGCTCCAATAGGGAAAAGACGCGGACCGTCAGGCATAACCTTGGCAGCCCGGCTCAACATCTGGTCTGTAATCACACCGTTGTCATTGACCGGAGAGGTATTGGCCATGCACATAATATTGGAAAAGCCACCATGAGCGGCAGCACTAAGTCCTGATTCCAGATCTTCCTTATATTCAAAACCCGGTTCACGGAGATGAGTATGCACGTCTGTGAGTCCCGGCAGAAGATTAAGTCCGTCAGCGGCAATCTCTACAGCACCCTCGTAGGCGGCATCTGAAGTATGGATAAGATCCAGCACTTTTCCTTCGCTGACCAGAAGATCTACTTTTCCGCCCTTCCACTGCGCATTGCGGATAACTAATTCAGGATTGGACACGGGCGGCCTCCTTATTGATTTTTACGGGTTAGATAAAGGAAAAGCAGGGCCATTCTTATAGCCACTCCGCTCGCGACCTGATCAAGGATAAGACTGGAAGCGCTGTCGGCAAGCTCGGAGCAGATTTCAACACCTCTATTCAACGGTCCGGGATGAAGAATCTTCACATCCTTACCGGCAATATCAAGATGTCTTGGTCCAAGTCCGTAATATTTTGAATACTCGCGCAGATCAGGCAGGAGTCCGTCATGCTGACGTTCCAGCTGTAGTCGCAGGCACATAACCGCATCAACACCCTTCATAGCTTCATCAAGATCAGGAACAACTTCAACAGGCCAGTCCTTAAGGTATCTGGGCAGAAGTGTACGGGGACCGCAGAGCCTGACTTTAGCTCCCAGAAGAGTCAGCAGATACGAATTGGAGCGGGCCACTCTGCTGTGTGCAATATCACCGAGAATGAGGATAGTTTTACCTTCGAGACTTCCCCATTCCTGAGTAAGAGTAAGGCTGTCCAGCAATGCCTGAGTTGGATGAGCATGTCTTCCGTCACCGGCATTGATGACACTGCAATCCAGCCTGTCGGCAATAAACTTTGCTGCTCCGCTGGCCTGATGTCTTATGACTATACCGTCAGGATTCATTGCCTGAAGGGTCAAGACAGTGTCTTTCAGAGATTCACCTTTCGTCAGGCTGCTGGAGCTTTTTGCCAGAGAAAAGGTATCACACGACAAGCGTTTTCCAGCCATATCAAAAGAGGTTTTGGTTCTGGTGCTTGGCTCGGCAAAAAAAAGGACCACACTATGGCCTTTTAAAGTCGGTACCTTTTTTACCGGACGGGAGTTGATTTCCTGAAAGTAGGTGGCAGTTTCAAAAACATGCCGCACTTCATCAAGACTAAGCTGCGTAACATCAAGCAGATCCTTGTGTCGCCACTCCATATCTGTTCCTCTATCTAACCGTAGAACGGGGTTATTGGTTGTCACTAATTAATGTTACTGTAGTTCCGGCCAGCTCCATTCAGGATTTTTCCGGACTATCACTTTAGCATTCTTCTTAAAACAAAAGTTCTTCTATTCCTGACGGCATCACAGCGTAAGAGGCACTTAAGCCCGGTTCCAGCCGACCGTAAATATCATCAATTCCCAGAACTCCTGCAGGGTTTAGCGTTACAAGGGACAAAGCCTCTACCGTATCAAGTGAAAGATTTATATTCTCAAGCAGATAAGAAAGATCATTCCACAAATTCAAATCGAAATTTGAGGCAATGCTGTCCGTGCCGAGACAGGTTCTAATCCCGGCGGAAATAATTTTTTCCCAGGGAGCACGACCTTCACCGATATAAAGATTGCTGCGCGGGCAGAGACACACTCCAACCCCTCTTTCAGCCAGTATATCAATATCGCTGTCATCAACCTTTACGCAATGGACTGCAATCGTCCGCGAATCAAGGAGCCCCAGAGAATCAGCATAGGGAACAGGTCTTACAGCTTCAGGAAATTCCGGCAAAAAGCCTGCGGCTTCAAGCATTTTACCGAAAGCACACTCTTCACCGGCCAGAATCAGGTCCTCTTCCTGATTTTCAGCCAGATGCATTGAAAACGGCAAACCTGCGGCAGAATCAGCTTCCTTTACCGCTTTAAGCCGTTTGGCATTTGTCGAATACAGTGCATGTCCGGCTCCGGCTATACGACCTTTAGCTGAAGAATATTCAGGAAAAAACTTTTTACCATCCTTTGGTGCGGCATTACCCATGCTTTCGCAAAATGCGGTGAAGGCCATATCAGTCGTATCAAGAGTTCCGGCTACTTCAATTATATTGCTGGTCGAAATATCGGCACAGTAAACCGTTCCCTGAGACAGCATTTCCTGAACTTTGTTATAGAGAGCCTGCCCGTCAAAAGTCTGAAGAGGACCGGCAACAAGACTCTGCATCCACCCGGTAAAGCCCTGCCCTTTAACCGTCAGCCCTTCAAAGTGGGACAGCCCGAGATGGGTATGGGCATTAACAAGCCCCGGAGTGATGGTCACATCTCCAAGATCTTCAACGTCTGCGGTCCATGCCTTTTTAATAAGCGACCATTTTCCGGATTCAAGAATAACCCCGTTTTCAGTTATCATGGCAAAATCACTGACAACCGGGTCTCCTGCAGACATTGTTACGGCTCTGGCCGCTCTGATACATTTTTTCATACACAAAAAAATACCGGGCTTTCGCCCGGTTTAAGGTAAATATTTAAGAATTTGGATCATCAAAGAAAATGTAGTTAGTGGAGTAATCACTAAACTCGAAATAAATTTTCTTTTCCCCGGGATCAACTTTATTATTAAAATTCAAATCCATGATACCATATCCGTAACGGTATGGCCGGGCGATTCTTTCACTTGTTCCAGAAGCTGTGGAAAGTTTATCAATACGGATAAACCGCTTAACAAGCTTGCCACCGGAATAGATTTCCAGAACTCCGTTTACTCCTGTCCAGTTCTGCAAAGAACGCTCTATCCTGTTTTGAGACTCCTTTGAGCATCCGGAAAAAGCCACCAGAGAGAAAACAAGGGCAAAAACAACTAAAAGACTATTTCTTTTCACAGGGCTACCTCCAAACTTTGCTCCTCAAAGCGCACTATAATGCCTGATATTATATGCACGCGAAACTTCAAAGTAATACATTTTTTTCAGAGAAAAGCAAAGTAAAGAGTAATAAGCAGGCTTATGAAAATAAAAATCGAAGCAACGCATTAGCTGCGCAATAAAATAATTAAAAAATGGATCAGAATGACCGGGTTCAGGAGGATTGGATTTGATTTCAGAAATTCAAGGCTTTGGGAAGAATTCACCCGGCATTGCCGGAGCGCAATAAATTAATGGCAATTTCTCCTATGGCCGGTCTATATGTGCCTTCTCTGATCTGCCGGCGCAGGCTTTCGAGGTGATTCCTTTTTTCTTTTAACTCCTCTGCGGAAAATTCTTCATTTCCAGCGGAAGCAGCTGCCAGCAGATCACAGTCGCGTGCACTGCCACTTTCCTTCTTAGCCATCATATCCTCCGGTATGCCTTACATAAATTTATTTTCACTCCGCATATCGACTGATTCCGGGCTATGTTTAGTTGTGTTCGGGGCGCAATTTTCTATCCGGTAAAGATGCACATTATTAAACCTAAAGAATTGCAGAGCATATAAGATTTCCCGGAACTGAAAAAATTTTACTCAAGTAAATTTTCTTCAGCTCCGCTATTTTCAGAATTCAAAATCAGTCGGCGGTACCATGCAAGACACAAGCAGGTCATCGGCAGGGCAATGAGCAGACCAAGCAGTCCGAGGAGCTTACCCCAGATAGAAAGGGACAACAAAATTATTGCCGGTGAGAGTCCCATGGCCTTGCCCATTATTTTCGGGACCAGATAGCCGTCCTGAATAATCTGGACAACAGCGAAGACGAGAGCGGTCAGCCCGAATACAGTCAGGAACGGATCACCTGTTTCAAGAGCCTGAATGAGCGCCAGAAGTGCGGCCACAGGTATACCGAGAAGTTGCAGATAGGGGACCATATTCAACAGGCCTATGAACATGCCGAGCATAATTGCCAGCGGCAGACCGACAATTGAAAATCCTATTGAAAATAATACGCCGACAATAAACGCAACCAGAGCCTGAGCCCTGAAATACCTTCCCATAGCCAGTTGAAATTCATCGGCAACTTCCGCAACCGGGCCGCGCAATTTTTCAGGAAGATATTTATCCCAGTTGGTTTGAACATTTTTAAAATCCAGCAGCAGAAAAACTACATATAAAAGAACAACAAAAATACCGAAAAGGCCTAAAACGAGGTCCGCAGCATTATTAACAACACTCCAGACTCCCGGCAGAACTTTTTTACCTGCTGATAAAAGAGTTGTGGAAACTCCATCGCTTTTAAAAAACTCCTGAATTTCCGGTCTGCCGAATATTTTTTTAATACTTTCAAAAATATCAGGAGGAAGTCTTTCTGCGGCCTTGCGGGCTATTCCCGAATCTCCTACAAAGCCCGAAACAAGCTTTCCCATATGCTGCAATTCAGATAAAAGGGTCGGCACGACGATCCAGAAGATCAGTCCGGAAGCGACAGCAAGAAGCACAATAGCGGCAAGAACTGCGATAACCCTGTTTTTAAGCAGGGATTCCAGACGGTTTACAAGGGGATTAAGAAGGTAGGCAATTAACAGCGCTGCAAAAAAGGGAATCAGGACATCACTCAAATATCCCATGACAGCCACTGTTCCCCAAAGCAGCCCCACGGCTATGGCTATGCGGACTACTTTATCGAATGTAAATTGCTCTTCAAACATTAGTTCTCCGAAGCGTTTGCTTTTTAAAAAATGAATATGCCATAACTGGTCATATAAAGGTCACCGGGACAAGGTCACGGCAGGCCGGAAATTTAATCTTGTCAGAACTGTCACCGGAGCATCCCCGGTTCAAGTTTAAGCTCTGATAAAGATAACCGAGGTTGTCAACAGTTTAAGCCTCGGCTAAATGTGTCCTCTCAAGGAGGTTAATTTGTCATCAATTAGTGAATCTTTCCGAAAAAATCCCATAGTATGGGGTGTTTCTATAATTTTACTCAGTACTGTAGCCCGAATATGGTTTCTTGGTACTGAACAATTAAATCTTGTTCAGGATGAAGCGCAGTACTGGGACTGGACCAGACATCTGCAACTGACCTACTATTCCAAAGGTCCCCTGATCGCATGGATAATCAAAACAGGGACTATTCTTTTCGGTAATACTGAAACAGGTGTAAGATTCGGATCCCTTGTCGGATCAACACTGACCCAGATTCTGCTCTATTGGGGAATTTCCAGAATATGGAAAAGACCGGTCGCCGCTGTTTGGACCCTTATAGTCTATAACTCCATGCCGATCTTTCTGGCTCTCGGTATATTGATGACCACTGACAACCCATTCATTCTGAGCTGGACCGGAGCCCTCTTCTCCCTCTACTGCGCGACAATACCCTATGAGCCGGATATTGAGCGGGATTCCAACGAATCACGCGGACTGCCTTTTATTTTTATCACCATCTGCCTTGCAGTAGGAATTCTCGCTAAATATACCATGCTGGGCTTTATCGGCCTTTCAATCATCTATGGTCTGGTTCTACAGCGTCAGGGACTTCTGCCGCGCCGTTTCTGGCCAAGACTGTTAAAAGCTCTGGCCGCAGGTCTTATCCTCGGTTTTCTGCCTACACTCATCTGGAATTTTCAGAATGACTTTGTAGGCTACAAGCATGTAATGACCCTTATCGGAGTTGAAGGCAAACAGGCTTCAACACTTATCCGCTTTAACAGATTCCTTCCCTTCCTAGGTGAACAAACCGGTCTGGCAACACCATGGTGGCTGATCCTGATGATTGTTACAGGATTCAAATGCGCCAAATATGCTCTGAATAAAAAAACACTTGAAAATACTTTCGGACTGAATATCAGACAGTCTGCCATGCTGGCAGTCTTCTTTCTCCCGGTATGGTTCTTTTTCTTCATGTGGAGCTTCCATGCCAAAACCCTCG
This sequence comes from Maridesulfovibrio bastinii DSM 16055, assembly GCF_000429985.1. Lineage (NCBI taxonomy): Bacteria > Pseudomonadati > Thermodesulfobacteriota > Desulfovibrionia > Desulfovibrionales > Desulfovibrionaceae > Maridesulfovibrio > Maridesulfovibrio bastinii. The sequence goes on along the minus strand of NZ_AUCX01000009.1, from coordinate 194,583 downwards.
GAAACTGGGCTGTAATCTCCTATGTCTCCGGAGTGATGCTGGCAGGATTCGGATTTGAGCATTTCTGGAACAACAAAGGACGCTTCCGCACCGTAATTCTGACTCTTTGTATTATCATTTTTTCGGTGCTGCACCTTCAAAATCTCATCCCTGTTCCGGCAAACCTCAATCCCACGCACAGACTTAAGGGCTGGACCGATCTGGGAACTCAGGTAAAAAAACTTGAGCAAACCCAGTTTAAAGACCCCTCAAAAGTTTTTGTTTTCAGCAGTCTCTATGACATGACCGCAGCACTGGCTTTTTATGTTCCCGGACAGCCGAGAACATACTGCGCATGGATAGACAGGCGTATGAACCAGTATGATCTGTGGCCCGGACCTCAGGATAAGGTCGGCTGGGATGCCGTATTCGTTTGTAAAAGGTTCCACGACTCCCCGGAGCCACCGGTTGGTAAAATGTTCAAACGGATCAGCGCACCGATTTATATCCAGACAACCTTCAAGGGTAAGCCGGCAAGAAAATTCACAGTATTCCTGTGCTACGGCTATACCGGTTTATGGCCTGACGGCAATCATAATAAGTTTTGATAACTTGCGCATTTAAGAGCAGTCAGAATCCCGTGCGGTAAATTTACCGCACGGGATTTTTTAAAATTTTCACATAAATTTATCCTAAGAAATACAGGACCATCCCGACCGGACAAAAATCAAGCCTAAAAGATGACCACTTTAATAGCCTAACATAACTATCTTTCTTATTTATCGAGTCGTGACGATGACCTCAAAGTCACGGTTGACCCTCTTTTACTGATCAGTTAAGCACCCTTTTCTTTTTCACGGAGTTGGAAAAAATTATCACTTTTTTCAGCTTCAAGCGATATTCATTATAATAGACTGTATTACCGGATAGTTAACGCTTAAATATTTTCAGCTTCCTTATTGCGGTAATACACAACGGTTTTTCCATTTATACGTTAAAAACCTTTCTTTTTAACTGCTTATCAGCTGTTGATGTATTGTGGCAGAAAAAGATGACTAACAGTGACATTCTTTGACATTTTTTGACATTGCATGACATAGTCTGTACATCGTTGTGTAATTTTGAAAAATCAGGGAATGTCTTTGACACCTTCGCCCAAGCTATACACTGTGCAGGAAATTGCCGATGCCTTGAGAGTCCATTCCAGAACAGCCTACAGGCTGGTAAAGGAGGGAAAAATCAAGGGGATAAAAGTCGGCAGTCAGTGGCGCATTCCGGAAAGCTCGCTGCTTGAATATATAGACTCGGGCTGGAAGGAAGGTCTTGAGAAGAAAAAAGGCAAAGACGGCCCTGAACAACTGAAACTGCCCTTATAAGCGGGAGTACGGATATGGCTCAAAATGAGAGCAAGGCCCTGAAGCGGATCACCCTTGAAAATGATTTCGGTGCCCAGATTTCCTTTACCGGTTATCTTGAAGGCGAAAGCATTGATTACGAAGACTCAACCAATTCACTGATTTCAGAAAAAATTTATAGATCTGAAGAAGGACGCACCGGTTACAGCATTGTTATCGGACGTGATGATTTGCGCGAAAGAAGGGCCTATTTGATAGAACAGCAGAATGAAACCTGCATGGTTTCAAACGGTTCACTCACACTGGGGCTGGACACGGAGATGCTGCTCACTTTTCTGGGCAAAGCTCTTGAAGATCAGGAAGAAAGCGCCACAGAAGACAGCTTGAACCACATAAGAAAACAGCTTCAGGCTGTTAACGAATAAACCGGCAAAGGTCATCGACCTTATAGTTATACCGACTCTTAAAAAGCACCTGCCCTTAAAACCGGCAGGTGCTTTTGTCATCAGTTGTAACCTGCCCGCGATAAATCCTGAACAATTTTTTGCAAAACTTCCATCCATGCCGAACTCTTGCCCGACTGCTTATTAAATACGGCGGTTAGGCGAGCTTGACTTGTCTACGGGTGGCCTTAACTTTCAGGGCATAATTATTTCACCCCAATCTATCTGGAGCATCTTTTGTCACTTAACAATAAATTAATTTCGCTTTTTCCGGAACGCCCGGAGATTTCAGCTGATAAAATAGATGATAATCTGGCCGCATCTCTTTTTCCTGAAGGATCAACCAGACTCGCGCATATGCGCCGGGTTTCAGAAATGTCCACACGCATTGCCCGGCAGTTGAAATTACCTGCAAAACAAGCTGATAAACTCATAACAGCCGCACTGTTTCATGATGTTGGCTACTCTGAAAAACTTAAACGCACCGGTTTTCATCCTCTTGACGGAGCGGTTTTTCTTGCTCACCTCGGAGTGAATGAAGAAATCGTTGAAACAGTTCTGTGGCACTCATCAACAATTCACGACATTACATATCTGCCGGAAATAAAAGCTGTTTACGATAAGCTCACTCCACGCCCCGAAAACAGTTTCATGTTGAAAATTGTGAGCTTCAGTGATTTCAGGTCTTCCCCGGTCGGCGAAGCTTTTTCATTTGGTCAGCGGATAAGCGAACTTATGGAACGCTACGGAACTGAAAGCAGTCAGGTAGCGACATCAAAAACCATGCTCGGAGCTTCGCAGGAAACCCTGCGGGAATATGTGGATAAAATCCGTAAAGTCCACGGTCTCAAGCTGCCATGGATTTTCTGTGACATTGACAATACCCTCGTCCATCCGGGAACGCTTCTTAACGAAACAAGCCGTCAGGCCATCCACAGGTACATGGATGCCGGTGGTAAATTTTCCCTTGTGACCGGAAAGCATCTCATCAGCATAATGAATTATATTAAAGAAGGTGGCCTTCCCGGACCTCATTCAGGCATAAACGGGTCGGTAATCTATGAAAATGACAGTATTAAACCCTTTGGTCCGGTCTTGCATTCGGTTGTTGAACTTGAAGATATCCTGATGGCTGAAGGCATTCATTATACCTCCTATTGTGAAGACTCAATCTGGACAAGATGTGAACTGACAGAAGCAGAAATTGAGCGCTACAAAGAAGTTGCCGAAGTTCTTCCGCGCAAGGGAGCAACTCCTCAGGACCTCCCGGTATTTAAAATCCTCACCTTTTCACCACAGTCAAACAGAGAACGCTGCGGATTTGTTAGAAAACTTGCTCTAAAAAACGACCTCGGCTGTGTAAGAACATCCAAACATTTTCTGGAACTAATGCCCAAAGGGCACGGCAAGCACAGTGCAGCCATGGAAATAATGCGCAGAGCAGAATGGCCGGACCTGTTTTCAATTGCAATCGGTGACAGTGAAAACGATATGCAGATGCTCGGGATAAGCGGCTACAGTGCGGCTGTTTCCAATGCGGAGCCGGAAGTTGCAGCAGCTGCGGACCTGCACCTGCCCCATTGCGAGGAAAACGGTGTAGCAACCCTTCTGGACGCTCTTGTTGAAAATGCCGAGGCCCAGGACTGGCAGCTTCCAGAACAGTTTTTAAACTGATCAGAAAACGCTAAGAAATAAGACGACAAAATCCCCTGCAGGCAACATCCGGCAGGGGATTTTTAAATATGCAGCTATCACCGGTAATAAGGTGAGCGCAAAAAATATAGATTCCAATTCAATCAAAAGCCAGCGACTGAATTATTGAATTTGAAACAAGCATTCCATTTTTGGTTAAACGTAAAAATCCGGCACTCATCTTTATCAGCCCGTTTTTGTGCAGGGCGGTTATGATGCCTTTTTTCTCTGCGATGAGATCTCTCCCGGTTAATTTCTTATGCTCCAGCAATTTAAGCCCCCGTGCAGTTCTTAGGCTGAGCATAACCAGCTCCTCCGCTCTTACTTCAGGGGTAAGCTCTTCATAATCCTCACCAAGAAACTTGCCACGCACCGCTGCGTCATAGGCATCCATAAATTCTGGATTGGTAAACCGGCGACTTCCTAAAGTTGATACTGCGGAAGGCCCCATCCCCAGATAATCAAGCCTGTCCCAGTAGCCCTGATTATGTCTGGAAACGAATCCCATGCGGGCAAAATTGGATATTTCGTACTGAATGTACCTCATTGATTCCAGATATTCGGCCCCGTAAATAAACATTTTAGCCTGTTCACTGTCCGGCGGCAGTTCAAGATCAACATCCTTTTGCATCCGTTCAAACGGAGTCCCTTCTTCAATGCTTAAGCCATAGCAGGACATATGTTCAGGCTTGAGTTTCACCACAGCTTTAAGCTGCTCCATCCACGATTTCAGCTTTTGTTTGGGCAGTCCCCAGATCATATCAATGCTGATGTTCGTAAAACCGGCCTGCCGGGCAAGCTGAAAAGCTTCAACAGCCTGTCTGCTGTTATGCGGGCGTCCCAGAGAACGCAGAGTCTGATCCTCAAGGCTCTGAAACCCCAGACTCAGCCTGTTGACTCCCATAGCGAGCAATGTCTGAAAATAGCTTAAATTAGTGACAGAATCGGGATTGGCTTCGATGGTTATTTCCATCGCTTTGGTAAAAGTAAAATTTTTCCTGAGGGCATCCATTACCAGTTCAAGCTGAAACGGAGGAATAAGACTCGGAGTCCCGCCGCCGAAATAAATTGTTCCTATCTCCGGTTTGCGCAGCCTCTTACCCCAGAGATCAATTTCAGCGAGCAGAGTTTTAAGATACCAGGCAAAGGTAACCTGATTAAAAATCTGGGAAGGAAAAGCACAGTAATTACATTTGCTGCGGCAAAACGGTACATGGATATATATCAGAAGATTTCTGGCTTCCTTACCGTCACCCTGAAGCAGGGGTGCAATCAACATAGCTGGATAACCCGGCATCTTTGCTCCACTTTCAACTTTCCATCAAAGCTAACTCAGCAGCTGGGCCAACTACCGCACAACATGCGGTCCCATGATGGAGATAATTAAATTTATTTGCTGATCCAGAGAGTTTCCGGCTCAGCCGAGCGTAAAAGCTTAACGCTTACAGAACCCGGCATGAACGCCTCTCTGGCACTTTTACGGTGCTGCCCTCTTCCCACTGCTACAACAGCATATCCACCCTTAGAAGACTGATTTTTAATTGCTTTGAAGACGTTGTTACTGCGAACCGAAAGCTGCTTAATACGTTCTTCAGCAACCCCATTGGCAATGAGAATTTCTCTGGCACTTGTAAAAATATAGTCCGCATCAGTCTGCGCCTTGCCGGTATCAACATGAAAAAGCGTTATATCATGCCCTTCGTTATCATTAAGAATAAAACCGACATGATCAGCCATACGCATTGAAGGCTCGTCATTATCAACACAGAGCAGCACGCCGGAGCGTTCGCCGTCACTAGGAGTACAGCAGAACCAGATTGGAAAGCCTATTTCCTCCCACAGGATTCTATGACTTACGCTGTAATCAAAAAGTTCTTCAAAAATAGAGGAATTCCTTCTACCGATAAGAACAGCATCATAAAGCTCTTTGTGAGCTTCCTGCACTATCATCTTGGCAGGATCACCATGCGAAGGAAGTGTTTTGAGATCTATCTTGCCCGGATCACAGAACTGTCTGTTTTCAAACCAGGTGCGGGCTTTTTCAAGCATACCATTGCCTTTTGCCAGAGCCGACCTGTCAGCATCCCTGGGAGTGACAAAAAGTAATGTCATCCTGACATCACAAGGTGTTTTGAAAAAACGGGCCACAAAATTCATAGAAAAAGAAGCTGCCACATCATCGGAAACACAGATCAGAATATGCTTTTCCATTACAGTCTCTCCGCTTTAAACCTGCTTAAGAATCAAGCTGAAAAAATACTGCCGCAACAAATTGAATTTACAGTTGCGTCTACACTGTATCCGTCTTCATTCATACTGCAAAAGTAACGCTGCACCTGTAGAACAAAATAAATCAGACATTAACGGATATCCTGATTTGCCTGACCATCCACGTCTTAAATAAATTTAAATTATGCAGTATTAACGCAGTATGTCTTTTCTATGAATTATATTTAATTAAAGATCTTAAAAAGTGTCCAGCAGTAATTTTTTTAAACAGGCTTAAAGACGTTTAAAACAGAATCTTATGCGGAACAATTACACACCTTGGTTCAGCTGTCGTTACGCAATTCCTTTTGAAATCTTTCATTTTCACTGAACAGGCACCCGCAATACTGCTGTCTATAAATACCCATTTCTTTTGAACGTTCTATTCCTTCTTTCCAGCCTTCCCGAAAGTCGTAATAGTAAAACGCAGTATCGCCTTTGCCGGCGATATCATAGCCAAGTCTTTTAATTTCATCATGCTTCTGAAACTTGCTGTAAAGAAGTGTGGAGCTGAAAAAATCAAATTTACCGCGTTTGGCAATGGAGTAGGCCCGTTCAAGCCGACCTGAATAGCAGTAGAAGCAGCGGTTGTCCTCACGGTGTGAAACGTTTCTGAACCATTTTACGGAATCATATTCGTCATCTTTATAGATAACTTTAAAATCCATAATCCGGGCAACTTCGCGCAGAGCTTCGCGCCGGCGGACATACTCCTGTAGCGGATGTATATTCGGATTATAATAAAATCCGGTAACTTCAAATCCCTGTTCCTGCAAAATGCGGACAGTGCTTATTGCGCACGGTCCGCAGCATATATGCAGTAAAATTCTTTTAGTCATCAGCTATGGTCTCAATCTGCACGCTTTTTTTGAACATCTTTTCAAAGTCCATTATCAGCTCACGCTTATTGTTCAGCAGATATATGGCTAGCTCTTTTTTAGCTTCATAAACAAAAACATCAGGACAGGATGCTCTGCGCAGCTGTCTGTAGATTTCTTTCAAAGCCTGCATGGACTGCCATTCCATATTCCGGCGGATACCGGTTCCTTCACAGACAGGACATGGTTCGGTACTAACCGCAATTGCGGATGATCCCAGACGCTGTCTGACAAGTTCCATCAGCCCGAAGCGTGAAATTCTGCCAACATCTGTTCTCGCACGGTCGTTTTTAAGTGCGGCACGCATGGTCTTTTCCACTTCGCGGCAATGCTTGGAATCCTTCATCTCAATAAAATCTATAACAACCTGTCCACCAAGATCACGGAGCTTAAGCTGTCTGGCTATCATTTCAGCACTTTCAATATTGGTCTTTAAGGCCATTTCTTTGAAATTGCGTTCTCCGCCAATTTTACCGGAGTTAATATCAATAGCGGTGAGAGCCTCAGTCTGGTCAAATACCAGACGTCCGCCGGAAGGCAGCACAACCTCACGGCTGTATATCTGCTCAATCTGTCTGACAAGGTTGAATCTTTCCCACAAGGTCTTATCCGCATCAGCGTGGAATTTTACCAGATTGGTCTTTCTGGGAAAGGACATGGCTGCAAGACGTTTGATTGTCTCTGCGGTTTTTTTATCATCAATCCATATTTCAGCGACATCAGAGGAAAGATAGTCTCTGACGGAGCGTGCGGCCAGATCCATTTCCTCATAGACGAGTGAAGGAGCTTCGGCGTCAAGAGCCTTGAGCCTTACATCCGTCCAGAGCCTGTTCAGAAATTTAAAATCACGGGTAAGAGATGTTTTGCTCTGGCCCTGACTAGCGGTTCTGACGATAAGACCGATACCGTCATGGTGACTGACCTGATCAATAATATCTTTGAGACGGCCGCGTTCTTTTTCTTCGTCAATTTTGCGGGAGATTCCGACCTGCTCTCTGCCGGGAGTCAGTACGAAGTAACGTCCGGGGAGTGAAAGATATGAAGACAGAAAAGCACCTTTCTTTCCTGTGGGTTCTTTAACAACCTGAACAAGAATTTCCTGTCCCGGTTTTAGAACTTTCTGCAACAGGGGAAAACGCTGTCCCGGCTTAAGTTTGTACGCACCCTGATAATATTCAGGATGCACTTCATCAACCTGCAGAAAACCATTACGTTCTGCGCCATAATTGATGAAGGCGGCCTGCAGGGCCGTATCTATGTTGTGGATATAACCTTTGTAAATATTTCCTTTGGTCTTAGCCTGATGGAGCATTTCAACATAATACTCCACAATCTGGCCTTCAACAGTCAACGCAACTTCCACCTGCTCATTGGGAAGCACGCTGATAAACATTTTCTCTTTTTTCTTTTTAGGTGTCATTCTGATCCCGGGAAAAGTTAAATTTGTTTCTCCGGACTCAGCTCTTCAGATGTTCAGGATCGACTCACGGTTTCATACTGTAAAAAATATCACCGCTGCCGGATCGTTCCATCAAATTTCCGCCCTGCTTCAGCCTGATAAGGACTTCCCGCACTTCTTCATTTGAAATGCCAAGAGCCTGCTCAAGCTGCGCCGCTGTTTGCGGCCTGCGCGTTAAAGAAGCCTGAATCCGGTCATAGGCATCGGCATCCCCACCATTATTTTGTGATGATACCGTGCCGCTTCTCTTCTCTGCTTTCTCTCCGGAACCGCAATCCCTTTCCTTTTTGGGCGCGGCATCGAGTTCCTTCTTCCAAAGCTCCATGACTTCCTTTTTTACTGGTCTGGAGTTTTCAAGAGTTCCGGGGCGCGTGAGAGTGACCACATCTACGCGGTCAGGTCTGAGTCTTTTACGAAAATCAGCCATAAGTTCAAGGTTTTGCAATGAATCATTATAGCCCTCAGCCAGAAGCACTTCCAGAAAGATTTTGCCTTTGAATTCCTTTCGGAATTCGATCAGAGCCTCCGCCACTTCAACGGGATCTGTTCCCGCACATGGCCTGTTTACAGCTCTGAATTCCGACGGAACCAGAGAATCCATTGACGGAAGGATTACATCCACTTCCGCAAGTTCCCTGCGAACGCCGGGGTCCGTCATCGTGGTAGCATTAGTTAAAACCGCTACCGGTATCGACGGGAAAAGTTTTTTCACACCCCTTATAACTTCCGACATTTCGGAATTAAGGGTAGGTTCACCAAGTCCGCCCAGAGTCACCACATCCGGCAACTCGTGTTTTTCATTCTTCCAGTTTTCCAATTCATCCAGAATTTCAGCAGCGCGTACATAAGGTCTGCGCTCGGAAGTTAGATTACTGGTTTTGCCCACCTCACAATAAACACAATCCATCGAACAGACTCTGTCTCCAAGGAGATCAAGCCCGAGTGAAAGTCCCAGCCTGCCGGACATTACCGGACCGAATACATACTTATAACTCATAATTGTCCCGTCAAGAAGCAAAAAATTAATTTTTTCTAAAAAGAATAATAACCTGCCGCAGAACGATGTTCAATTCAGCGAGCATAAAGAATCTATCCATAATAAAGCTGTAAATTCAGGCGGGCTACCGGAACACTATCAATACTGCTCGTTTTTTATCAGGAATGAAAGCCTGTTAAACTCATTACAGAAAAATATTCAACAAAAAAATAGACAATATCAGTGTATAATGCAGAGTTTTTTCGTATAACAGAATTATCGGAGAATAATTTACAGACTGTCTCCAAAAGAAACACAGCAAGACGGCTTTCCTTGACTTCCTGCTCTTCAAGCCGTACTTCGTCCAAATATTTTAATAGGAGGATGTCCATGCTCGACTCCGGAGAACTGGTACAGCTCATCAGTCCCAAGGGCAAGCGTTATTTACGCATTGTCAAAGAAGGCAACGACCTTCACACCAACGACGGTATGATAACTATGGAAGCAATTGCCGCCGCTGGGTACGGTAAAATAGTAAAAACCCACCTCGGTCGCCAATATAAAATTCTTAAACCCACTGTGTACGATCTTATCAAAGGCGTCAAACGCCAGACCCAGATCATGTACCCTAAAGAAATCGGTTATCTTCTGCTTAAACTCGGAGTAGGTCCGGGAGCAAGAGTTATTGAATCCGGTTCAGGATCAGGCGGACTCACCGTTGCACTGGCATATTATGTCGGTGACACTGGTAAAGTCTACACACATGAAAGACGCCCTGAATTTTACAAGCTGGTGACCCGCAACCTGAAATGGGCCGGTCTTGAAGACCGTGTTGAACAGTTCAATCTCGATATTGAAGACGGATTTCAGGCTACAGGCGCGGATGCTCTTTTCCTTGATGTCCGTACTCCGTGGGACTATCTGCACCACATTTCGGCAGCGGTTATTCCCGGTGCAATGTGCGGATTCCTCCTGCCCACAACCAATCAGGTCAGCGATCTTATCCGCGGACTGGAAAACGGTCCTTTTGAAGATATAGAAGTAGTGGAGATTCTTGTCCGCCGCTATAAGCCTGTTGCAGACCGGCTTCGCCCTGAAGACCGTATGGTTGCTCACACAGGATTTCTGGTTTTTGCCCGCTGCATAGAACCCTATGTTGAGGAAGAAACAGAAAACGAATCCCCTGCGGAAACAACTGAAGAGACCACAGACTCAGCTGACGTTTTGCCGGAAAGTGAAACTGTTGCCGAAACTAAAGAAATCCAAACAGAAGATGCTCAGGCTGAAGATGTTAAAATAGAAGAGCAGGATTCGACAGACAACCAGTAAAAATAATTTATAAAGCTATCAGCAGGCGGACGGGTAAACTGTTCGCCTGCTTTTTTATGTTATATTCAAATCTGTTACGTTTTCAACAGCCAGACTACAATTATCCACAACAGATTAACGGCATAAGAAAAGCCGGCCTGAAATTCAGACCGGCTCACATTTTTATTAACCTGAAAGACTACTGCTGCTGAGTTATTCTGGACCCTGCGGGAATATCCTCAGTCACCCAGACATTACCGCCTACAGTTGCCCCCTTCCCGATAGTTACTCTGCCGAGAATAGTTGCCCCTGAGTATACGGTAACGTCATCTTCAACAATAGGATGACGGGGAATACCTTTTATAAGCTTACCTGAATCGTCCTCTGGAAAACTTTTAGCCCCGAGAGTTACACCCTGATACAAACGGACATTACGCCCGATTATTGAAGTTTCACCAATAACGGTTCCGGTTCCGTGGTCGATAAAGAAATGTTCACCGATTGTCGCACCGGGATGAATATCAATACCTGTTTTGGAGTGGGCCATTTCACCGATAATACGGGGGATAAGCTCAACACCGAGTTTATAAAGTTCATGGGCGATACGGTGATGAGTGAGAGCGGTTATGCTCGGATAACAGAAAATGGTCTCACCGGGACTTTTAGCGGCAGGATCGCCCACAAAAGCTGCCCGGACATCGGTTGCAAGAAGCCTGCGGATTTCCGGCAGTGTAGCAATGAAACTGGTTGCCAGATCACGGGCTTCAATTTCGCATCTGTCACATTCTCTATCACTTGCGTCACAGAAAAAACAACGTCCGCGCATTATCTGCTCAACAAGAAGCCTGTAAACAATATCAAGGCTGGTGCCGATATGATAATTCATGGTTTCCGGCTTTATTTCAGAATTGCCGAAATACCCCGGAAAAAGGACCGACCGCAAACGCTCCACAACTTCACTCAACGCTTCAAGCGAAGGCATGGGCCATTCATGTCCGGGCATGTGAAAGACAGCCTGATATGAAGACTCTTCACACAGAGCGTTCACTACATCGGACAGGGTTTCATTGGTATATCTTTTAATCATAATTGATCCTGTATATTCTAATCAGTTTTCCGCTCACTAACATTCTCTGAGATATGCGGACAATAATGTGAAGCCTGTTGCCGCAGCGGCGGATTCCCTTAAATCCGTCTCTCATGAAAGTATCCTGATAAAGCAGCCCTCAAACCGACTTTATCAGACAAGTCAGAAAGCCAAGTGTTCAATCCCGGCTATGGGTTCCTTACTACCCTTTAAAAAGAGCTGTGCTCAAATACCTTTCACCGGTATCAGGAACGATGAAAACAATCACTTTATCTTTATTTTCAGGGCGTTTTCCTATCTCCACAGCAGCATGGGCCGCGGCTCCGGCGGAAATACCACAGAGGATGCCCTCCTCACGCGCAAGTCTGCGAGACATTTTCAGAGCGTCTTCATCGTCAACCTGAAAGACTTCATCCAGAATTTCTGTGTTAAGAACTTTTGGAACAAATCCGGCGCCAATACCCTGAAGGCCGTGCGGTCCGGATTTACCACCTGATAAAACAGGCGATTTTGAAGGTTCAACAGCGACAACACTGACCTCAGGCTTAAGTTTTTTAAGCTCTTCACCAACTCCGGTAATAGTGCCTCCGGTTCCGACTCCGCAGACAAAGATATCAACTTTTCCGTCAGTATCTTCCCATATTTCTTTTACAGTAGTTTTACGATGGGCTTCAGGATTGGCAGGATTATCAAACTGTAGCGGGAGAAAAGATTTTTCATTCTCAGCAGCCATTTTTTTAGCTTTTTCAACAGCCCCGGTCATACCTTCTGACGCTGGTGTAAGAACAATTTCAGCTCCGAAAGCTTTCAGCAGATCACGCCTTTCCTGACTCATGCTTTCAGGCATGGTCAATACAAGGCGATACCCTCTGGTGGCACATACAAAAGCAAGTCCCACTCCGGTATTACCGCTGGTTGGCTCTATGATCAGAGTATCACTGTCTATGAGCCCTTTCTTCTCGGCTTCCTCGATCATGGAAACACCGATACGGTCTTTTACCGAAGAACACGGATTGAAAAATTCTATTTTTGCAACAATATCTGCTGCGCAATCCTTGCTTACACTGTTCAAACGGACGAGAGGAGTCTTTCCGACAAGCTCCACCATTGATTCATGTATATTCATAAGTCCGCCTCCTTGAATAATTATCGGTTGAAAAAGGAGTACGCCGTGACAGGAAATATAGCAATATCCCTTTACTTATTTCGAATTTTACCCCGGCTGATTTTACGCGAAACAAGCGAACAGGATATAAAAGTCCTGTCCGCCTGCATATATTATAACATTTTTATTTAATCATGCGAATGTTTTTCAACCCAGTCCAGACCTTCGTCACCTTCTCTGAAAGGAGACATAGCTCTAAGTCTTTCAATAATCGGCGGCAGCTCTTTAAGCACGGTATCAACTTCTTCTTCCGTATTGTACACGGAAAGCGAAAAACGCAATGAACCGTGTGAAAAAGTAAAAGGTATGCCCATGGCCCTTAGAACATGTGAAGGTTCAAGACTACCGGAAGTACATGCCGAGCCGGAGCTGGCACAGATGCCGAACTGGTTCATCATAAGCAGCATGGCTTCACCTTCAATATATTTGAAAGCGATGCTCAAGGTATTGGGCAGCCTGTTTTCGGGGTCACCATTTACAATCGCGTCAGGAATAGCATCCATCAGCCCTTTTTCAAGGCGGTCACGCATAGCGCGTACTCGGGTGTTTTCTTCCTCTATACCGGCTTTGGCCAGCTCGATGGCTTTCCCGAGGCCGACAATACCGGGCAGATTTTCAGTGCCGCCACGGCGTCCCCTTTCCTGATGTCCGCCAAGGAGAAACGGTCTGAACTGTGCTGTACGGCGGACAAAAAGGACACCTACTCCCTTGGGAGCATGAATTTTGTGTCCGGAGAATACCAGATAGTCCACCGGCAGCTCCGCAAGATTGATATCTATCTTTCCAACGGCCTGAACAGCATCAGTATGAACCGGAACTCCGTGCTCGCGAGCTATTTCCGCAATCTCTTTTATGGGGAACACAACTCCGGTTTCATTATTGGCATACATCACAGAAATAAGCGCGGTATCCGGCCGTATTGCTGCCCGAAGCTCATCAAGATCCAGACGTCCCAGATTGTCTACACCAAGGTAGGTAACATCATACCCACTGCGCTCAAGATGGTTGGCAACATTGAGTACCGCAGGATGCTCAACCTTTGTAGTTATGAAATGCTTCTTTTCAGGATGGGACTGCAAAGCAGAATGAATTGCAGTATTATCACCCTCGGTGCCGCATGAGGTAAAAATTATTTCATCAGGGCTGCAACCCAGAGCTGTGGCAACTTTCCCTCTGGCCTCGGCAAGCAGTCTGCCTGAACGTTCACCAAGATTATGCATACTTGAGGGATTACCGTATTCATCATTCAAAAGAGGAATAATGGCATCACGAACTTCCGGGGCAACCATTGTTGTCGCATTGTTGTCAAAATATATCGGGGTCATGCTACACTTCCTTTACAGTAATTGCTTCTTCTACAGTTTCCTTCAGTCTGCGCTCTACAAGATTCTTGAGAGTTATATGGCTTGAAGGACAGCCAACACAGGCTCCACGCAGAGAAACAGTTACTTCGGTACCATTTATATCGATCAGCTCAATGTCACCGCCGTCCTTCTTGAGAGCCGGACGAATTTCATTATCAATGATCTTTGTAACAAGCTGCATGCGCTGAATATTGGTCATCGGGGCCTTTTCATCGGACTTTGAAACTTCAGGAGCAGCGCAGCCTCTGACTTCAGCGATAATTTGAGCTATCTTCTCGTGACAATCACCACATGCTCCACCAGCCTTGGTATAATTGGTCACTTCTTCTACTGTTGTAAGATTGTTCTCTTCAACAGCCCTGCGAATAAGCACGTCCGTAACGCCAAAACACTTACAGACAATTTCGCCTTCAGGAGCGGGGGCCGCTTCTTCACCGCGGTAATTTCTTATAGCGTCTTCCAAAGCTTCCTGCCCCATGACGGAACAGTGCATCTTTTCCTTGGGGAGACCACCAAGCTTTTCAGCAATGTCCTTGTTAGTCACTTTTGCGGCTTCATCAAGAGTCATGCCCTTAATCATTTCTGTTAATACAGAGCTTGAAGCAATGGCACTCGCACAGCCAAAAGTCTGAAACTTGGCATCTTCAATACGTTCTCCTTCACCTATCTTCAGAAACAAACGCAGAGCGTCACCGCATGAAAGCGATCCGACTTCTCCTACGGCATCGGCATCTTCAATTTTACCGACATTCTTAGGGTTAAGAAAATGTTCTGTTACCTTTTCAGTATATTCCCACATACTTCCTCCCCGGCTGACTCAGCCTATCACGGAAGTTAAATTATTTAACAATAGCTATGCAATATTTCAAAATTACACAGAATCCTTATCCAGTAGAAATATTTATCCGTGCTGTCAGCCTTAGACATTAGCAGATATTATTCTCACTTTAACATGGCTTAAGCAATCCGTCAGTAAACCTTTAAATGCATAGCCGTGTTAAACTTAATTAAATTTCATACCTTTTTAGTATGGTTTATTTTACGCCCTGTTCCTTCGACGTGCAAGTAATATATACCTTAATGATAGGAAATCAAGGGATGGAAAGTATAATTTTTAATGAGAACTATTATTAATAAATAAAAATATAATATTTCAATATGATAGACTAATTATAAATTTAAACAACTACAAATATGAAATTCAATTGAAATTATTGCCCCGCAAAGAGAACCCATGATCCACCAAACAGAACTTCTATAGAACCCAGCAAGCCCATTACAGCTACAGCGGGCGCAGGTCGATAAAAAGGATGCAAAAAAGAGCGGAACATAATGATCCTAAAATAAGGAAAGCCCCATAATCTACTCTTTTAGATAGTACCAGAACACCCATAATGAATGAAGTGACAGCGAGGATCAGACCAAGGAGTCCGAAAAGCCAGCTTAAAGCAAGGCACCCAAGCCCTATACGGCAGAACATAAGCCTCCTGTGTTCACTCGTCCCGGACTCGTATGGATTTTCCGCAACAATAGCATAAAGAACAAAAGCCAGTGCGACCACCCAATGCAGGGCTGGGTGATCAAAAAAGTAATCGGTTGAAATATCAACCCAATTGTCAAGTAAATCGAACATGAAAAAGTCTCCAGACCAAACCATATTAACAGCGACCAGAATATCCAGTCCGCCAGAATAAGGCTTGCTAACAGCATAATTAATTATTTTTATAATATAGAGTTGCGCATACAAGGTCAAAAGAATGTCGAGTCCAATCTAAAAAAATTTATAATATCAAATAAATACTAAAACCAATTTATGTATCGTTTAGTTGGATTTTATGAGCACAACAAAAATCACCCCTCCCCTCATGGCAGAACCAAATAAGCTGTGTCTGAAGCCCGGCAAAGGAATCAAAAGCGTAAAACTGGCATTTATGCTAATTTAATTTTGGACTGAACTATGCAGACTTTTAGACTTTATATTGCAGTTACCAGAATAATCATCCCGACCGGGTTGACTATCACCAATTCCAGCCGCATTTTTTAATATGAGCTTAAAAGTAGTTTCAATAAATTCACTCTCGTCTACAAGAGACAATATTTTAAAGGCAGCCTATAAAACCCTAGCCTGTAAGGGATTTATAAATTTTTCCCCGGACGATGTTGCAGATGAGGCCGGAGTAACCAGAAAAGCCCTTTTCAGACAATTTCACGGCATGAGAAATCTGATAAAAGAGCTGGGAGACTCTGGCATTTACTGGCCTCTTACCTCTGAATTAATATCACTGGCTCCTAAAAAATGTCCAGAGATTGCACCGGAAGACCAGATCGAAGCTTTCTTCTCAAGCATGCGCAAGGCTCTCTTCATCAGGCCGGAAACCCTTAGAATTCTGGGTTGGGAAATCATGGAAAGATCAGCCCTGTCAGAAGAGCTTGAAAATATCAGAGAACGAACCGCACTGGAATTTTTTGAACATCTCAAACCAGATGTTCCGGATGACATTGATCTTGGAGCAGCCGTGGCTCTGATTGGAAGCGGTTTTAACTATCTGGCTATCAGGTCACTGAATACAAGGACTTTCGGTGGGATCGAACTTCAGACGGATGAAGGCTGGGAACGTATTGAAAGGACAATGAAGGTGATGCTGCGCGGGCTGCTTTTCCCCTAAATGCCGGACCTGATTAATAACCGGCCTCTATCTGAAAAGGCCGTGAACAACAACCACAACAATACACTACACAAGACTGCCCTTAACTGTGGCTGCCAGCTAAAACCAGAACCAGAGTTAAAACAATTCCTGATTATATTTCACCCTGTGCTCTTGCTGAGTTAATGGCGACTACTTCATGTCCTATCATTTTATATTGCTCCACAATTGCTTTCACAAGGTAAGGACGCTACCCCTTTTAATCTATTTCCCCTGCCATACGTCCTAACTATAGGCATTTTACGATATCCGGGTTTGACCAGTCTGCCAAAGAAGTTTATTCCAGTTGTGCCGTAAAAAAGAAACGCACAACCTTCCGTAGGCACTGGAACTAAACATCCTCAAAGGATTAATTCCGGCCTAGAAAAACTTACCCTCAACACAATAGACCGCCATGAAAGAAAAAACCAAAAAAGAAGCAATACTTTACGCCGCTCAGGAAACATTTGGCCGCTATGGCTATGCAGGGACAACTGTTAAAATGATTTCCGAACGTGCAGGAGTGGCTTTCGGGCTTATCTCGCATTACTTCGGTTCAAAAGAAGAGCTCTTTCTCACTGCCGGCATAGCAATGGTTGACGCACTTATGATTGAGATCAACAAAGCTATAAATGAGACTGAAAGCGGTATTGAAGCCGTTTCATCCTATATGAGAACTTATCTTGGTTTTACCCTGAAACAGCGTAATACTTTTCCGATTCTGCTAAGATGCTCCCCTTTCAGTGATGTCCAGATTCAGATGGACCGTGGCAAAATAGCTAAAAAATTTCAGGAACTCCTGAATATTATCAGGGTCTGTGTAAAAAAAGGTATCGAGGACGGAAGCATACGCCCGCTTTCCATAGACGACACTTCAACTATAATTTATTCCAATATAGTCGGAACTGTCCGCACACGTTTTCTTTCACCATACGACCTGCCTGATTTATATGAAGAGACCGCTGATTTCGTTGTCAGAAGTATTAAATCAAGGTAGAAGGCTGCTCAATCAACTTGAAACCAATCAACTAAGCAGGTTAACCTCAAAAGATGCCCCAGAAATTAAACTTATTGATATTTTTACTCTCACTCCTGATCTCATTTTTTTCGCCGGTTAAATCTTACGCCCACCCCCATGTATTTGTAGACTGTCAATTGACCTTTGTCTTTAATGACAAAGGTCTTGCAGGCATAAATGAAGACTGGATCTTTGACGAGATGTTCGGGTCCATGGTTCTTGGCGAACACGATAAAAATAACGATCTCAAAATTTCCCCGGCAGAAGAAAAAAGCATATATAACGGGGCGTTCATAAATTTAAAAAACTTCGATTATTTTACCCACCTGAATCTGGACGGAAAACACATAAGTGTAGCTACGGCTGAAAAATTTAAAGCTTTTGTAAAAGAGGGACTGCTGCATTATAACTTTTTCATACCCTGTGAAATAAAATTCAGCGCTAAAAAACACCGGTTGCTGACTGCAATATACGACAAGACCTACTACACTGCGATACTTCTCGCTGAAAACAATAAAATTAAAGGTCTTAAAGACTCAAAGAAGGTTTCCCTCGATTTTAACCAGCTTGAAGAGCTTTCCTATTACTATGGGCAGGTCGTTCCGGATGGAGCCATACTGACAATCAATCCCTGAGATTAAAACTACCATGAATAAAAAGTTAATATTAATATCAGTTGCGGCTCTTTTACTGTTGGCAGCAATCAATGCTTACGCCGTACCGGGAACCACAAACCCTTTCCTCACTCCCCCAAGTCAGGAACAGGGTAAAATATCATCTCCAGCGGCTACTCCAACTGATTCAGCTGAAGCCGTCACCCCTGCGCCATACAGCCACAGTCATTCAGGACTTTATGGCAAATTGCTGACTGAAATTTCGCTATGGCAGAAAATGCTGCGTGGAAAGATGGCGATGTTCGGCCATAAAATTCATTCAAATCCTTTTGGGAAATCATTCTTCCTTTTTCTGGCATTTTCTTTTTTTTACGGGGTAATCCACGCAATCGGACCCGGTCACGGAAAATCCGTGGTCTGTGCCTACTTCATGACCCGTGAAGGAAAGCTTTTTTCAACAGCTTTTCTTTCATGGATGATAACTCTTGTTCATGTAGGTTCAGCCACCATTGCTATCTGTGGAGCTTATCTTCTGCTGAAAACAGGGATGTCCGGGTTTGAAAGATTCAGCAGCTATATGCAGAACATAAGCTTTTCGATCATCATTCTTATAGGATTATGGTTGTTTATAAGTTCAATTAGCGGAATCATTAAAAAATTAAAGCCTGAGCAGGAAAGCCCCTCTCCACAAAAATACGCCTCAATTTCCGAAATGGCCACGGTAGCTTTTTTCACCGGCATCATCCCCTGTCCCGGAGCCGCCATAATACTGGTTTATACCATCTCCACAGGGATCATGTGGGCCGGACTTATTTCCATGGTCGTGCTGGCAACCGGAATGGCCATAACAACATTCCTTTTCGCATTTACAGCTTTCACCACCCGCAAAGCGATAAACTGTAGCAGCTCAGACTCCGGCATAAAAAGATTCATACCTTCCGCTCTTTCTCTCATAGGATCACTGGTCGTGATAGCTTTCGGTATACTGATGCTTGAGGCATAGTTTTATCCCATACTCCTCATAATATTTTCATATTAAAAACACCATAAAAACAGGACAATAGCGCTGCGTACAGAAAGCACCAGCAATCATTACCTGCTAACCGCAACACTCTGCCAAAATCATCAGGAGGCTTAAAAAACCTTTTTAACATCTTAAATGACATATTTATCCAATAATGCTAATTTGAAGTCAGGCTCAGGCAAACTTTTTTTGAAATGGACTTTCAAGCTGTTTTCAGATGCTCAAAATGATAGATTTAGCAGGATATCAGGATAAAATTCTTTTACTCTCAGGTGAAAGTTACATGGTCTACAGGGCCGTGCGCAGTCACGACCGAATGCCGGTAATAATTAAAACACCATCTACAGCTTTCCCTTCCCAGCGGATAGTCAGCCGCCTGCGTAATGAATTCGCCATAGCCTCTGAACTTTATAAAAGCGGAACTGTCGAGGTCCTGAATATTCAAAGAAGCGGCGAAAGTCTGGCTATGATCATCGCAGACAGAGGTTACACATACCTCAGCAGCATTATAGGCAATCCCGACTACTCAATAGATGACAAGCTGAAACTTACAATCAAGGCAGTCCAGTCACTGGGCAAAATACATAAAAAGGGATTTCTGCACCGGGATATAAGACCAAGAAGCTTCATGGTCAGTCACGACTTTGCAGATGTTGTGGTCTGCAACCTTCAGTTTGCTGCAAAAATTCCGGTTCCGGCATCAAATGCTCTTCCTGAACTAATCTCCACTGAATTACTGAACTATATTTCTCCCGAACAAAGCGGCAGAATTAACAAGATGATGGACTTCCGCTCTGATTATTATTCATTCGGAGCAGTACTTTATAAACTCTTTACCGGTAAAGTTCCTTTCGAGGCCGGGGACAAGCTGGAGCTTATCCACAGCCACATAGCTAAAGAACCAACTCCTCCTGACCAGATAAATCCCGAAATCCCGGCATGTCTTTCCGACATCATTCTTAAACTGCTGGCTAAAAACTCTGGAGACCGCTACCAGAGTGCATCAGGACTTTTAAGTGACCTTACGGAATGCTTACATATCGTTGAAGGGAAAAAAACTTCATCCAATTTCTTACTTGGCGGAGATGATATTTCCGATACGTTCACTCTCCCTGAACGTTTATACGGACGCAAACAGCAGAAAAAAATTCTTATAAAGGCTCTGGAACGCACAATTCTCGGCAGCAGAGAAATAGTTCTTATCAGCGGAGAACCGGGTTCAGGCAAAACAACCCTGATCAGAGATATCAGCAAATCTGTAATAGAATCCCGAGGCGAACTTGTCTCAGGAAGATTCGAACCCGGCGGGCGCAGCACTCCTTTTAATGCTCTTATTCAGTGTTTCAGAGAACTTATCCGCAAAACACTTGCCAGACCGGAACCCGTTATAGAAGCGTGGAAACGTAGGATTAACAATGTTCTTGGTGAAAGCGTGGCCATAATTTCCGAAGTGAT
Organism: Maridesulfovibrio bastinii DSM 16055; assembly: GCF_000429985.1. Classification (NCBI taxonomy): domain Bacteria; kingdom Pseudomonadati; phylum Thermodesulfobacteriota; class Desulfovibrionia; order Desulfovibrionales; family Desulfovibrionaceae; genus Maridesulfovibrio; species Maridesulfovibrio bastinii. Next base: position 173,814 of record NZ_AUCX01000009.1, on the reverse strand, counting down.
GCCGGAGCTTGAACTTATTGTAGGCAAGCATGACGCTCCTCCTGAACTACCGCCTACGGAAACACGCAACCGTTTCAATGTAGTCTTTAAAAATTTTGTGCGCCTTTTTCCAAACCTTGATCAACCCCTGATCCTGTTTCTCGATAATTTACAGTGGGCTGATGATTCAACTCTGAGCCTGATAATAGAACTTGGTGGCGACACCACTACCCGCCACCTTTTAATAATCGGAGCCATAAGAGATACCGCCGATGGTGCGGCCAGAGTAACCAATGAAATTATTGACGGCCTGAAAGAAACAGACTGCAAAGTAACTTCCATTGCTCTGGAAAGACTTGATTTCAGGCATGTGCATGGTCTCATATCGCGGACTCTGCGTGCCCCCAGACAGCAGACTCAAGCCCTCACCTCGCTTGTTTTTGACAGAACCGGAGGAAATCCTCTGCTTGTCAAAGAATATCTTAAAGAGCTGCACCAGTCCGGAATGATTAAATTCAATTATGAAAAATCCTGCTGGAAATGGGACATAAACAGAATAAGGGAGAACTATTTCAACGGTGATATCGTTAAACTGATGGTCGGTAAAATCATGAAACTTGATCCGTCAGTAAGGGAATTAATAAAAACAGTTTCATGCTTTGATAATAAATTCAGCCTCAAACATACCGTACTTACGGCTGATATGGATAGAGAAATAATTATATCCTATCTTTCCAAAGCGATGAAAGAGGGGATAATTGTTCCTGCCTCTGAAATCAGTCTGGAATCACTCACAAACTCTACTGATCTTGATGATCTTGTGGAACTGTCATTTGCCAGCGATAGAATTCAGCACGCTGCGTACACTATGCTCGAAAGCAATAAAAGGAGTTCCCTGCACCTCAGGATAGGCAGAATCCTGCTCAGTTCTTTGAACAGCGAAAATGAAGACGAACAAATTTTTGAAATAATCTCGCAGTACTCTGCCACCGGTCAAATTCTTGAAAACCCGGAGGAAAACAAGAGAGTGGCAGAACTCTTTCTTGAAGCCGGGTGCAGAGCTAAAAGAAGCACAGCTTATGACATGGCGGCTGAACATTTTTCAGCTGCGGCATCAAGACTGCCTGAGCACTCCTGGAAGAGTGAATACGCGCTGAACTTCAAGCTTCATCTTGAATGGAGCCAGAGTGAATATATGCGCGGCAATACAAAGCAGTCCGAACGGATATTCAAAATTCTGAAGGACAATGCAAAAAACAGACTTGATATTGCCAAAATCAATACAGCCAAAATTCTTCTTTATACCGGAAACAGCAAGCACTCTTCAGCAGTGGAGCTTTCTCTTGAAACACTTGCTCTCTTCGGCGTAAAAATACGCCAGAATCCGGGCAGATTATCCATTTTCAAAGAACTGACAATAATCAAAGCAAGAACACTCAAAAAAAATATAGAAGATTTATATAATCTACCGCTAATGCAGGATAAGGACATGCTTATGGTTATGTCTCTGCTTATGAATCTTTCTGCACCAGCTTATATACTCAACAAAAGACTATTGACTATGACCGTGCTTAAAATGCTGAACCTGTCATTAGTCTATGGAAACGCACCATCTTCGCCCTTCTGCTATATGTTTTACGCGCTTATTCTGGCGGCTGAAAACCGTTTTGAACAATCTGTGGAGTTTTCAGATTTATCCCTGCGCCTGTTCAAAAGAATCGGCATGCCTGAGACAGAAAGCAAACTGATGATGCTGCGCGGCGGTATTCTGGAACACTGGAGTCTGCCGCTATCAAAAGGCATTGAAACTCTTGAAAAAGCTTTCAGCTCAGCACAGATACACGGCGATGCCAACTATGCCCGCTACGCCGGTTATTTCTCTATTTACTACCGTTTTTTCATGGGACAGCCACTCCATGATGTCAGAGCTTCAGCCAAGAGACATCTGGATTACTGCATTAAAACCAATAATGAACTCTCAGCCGGGACATTAAAGCTTGTAGAACACATGATTCTTGCCCTTAACGGGAAAACCTTTTTCCACGGAAGCCTTGAGGGCAACTCTTTCAAAGTAGATGATCTGATCAAAGCAGCCGAGGAAGCTTCCAATAACGTTGTCGTTACTTTATGCCGGTTGTCACAAATTATTATCATGACCTTTTTCGGCCGTTACAGAGAAGCACTCAACATTGCGGAGGAAATTGAATCAGAGATAGAAAGCTCCCTGTTCGGAATGTACACCAACCCCGTTTTTCACTTTCTGATGGCTCTTAATATGAGTCTCTGCCATCATGAAGAGCCTGGCTACCGCAGAAGAATTTTTAAAAAGAAAATTAAGCGGATAATCAGAAAACTTGAAACGTGGAGTAAAAACTGCCCAGAGAATTTCAAACACTTTCATCTGCTTGTCAGTGCTGAATATTGCAGGATAACCGGCAGACCGGATAAATCATTGAGCCTCTATGAGTCAGCCATTACAGCCTGCCGCAAAAACGGAGCAATGAACTTTGAAGCTCTTGCTTATGAACTGTCAGCCAGATTTCATCTTTCATTAAACGGTAAAAGATCAGGCTCCTCCCTGATGGCTGATGCCTGCCGTAAATATGACGAATGGGGGGCAACATTCAAATCCAGACAACTTTTAAAGGAAAACATCTTTCTATTTTCAGATGAAACTATTTTCAGTCTTGGCGGAGAAGAGAACAAGGACCTCAGCAGGCAGGAAAAATCTCTAGAACTAGCGGCGGTAATCAAAGCTTCGCAGGCAATTTCAGGAGAAATAGAGCTGGACCGTCTGCTCCATAAACTGATGTCGAGCGTCATTGAAAGTGCGGGAGCTCAAAAGGCATATCTGCTGATGGTTGCTGAAAAGGAGCTGGTACCTGCGGTATCCGCCAAGGTCACTTCGGAAAAACTTGATGTAAACATGAATCCCGAGAAATCAGGCAATGACTATTGTGAAAACATGGTCAGCTATGTTTACAGAACAGGTGAAAGTATTGTCCTTAAGGACGCAAGTTCTCACGGCCCGTTCACCATAGACAGTTATATTGTCCGCAACAGGCCTAAATCAGTACTCGCCATGCCGATTGTAAATCAGCAGACTACAAACGGCGTACTTTATCTGGAAAACAATCTTAATACCGGAGTTTTCACTGAAGACCGCATGGAGATACTTAATCTCCTGTGTTCACAATCCGCAATTTCCATACAAAACGCTAAACTCTATGAGGATCTTATTGATTCTGAAAACCAGAACAGAGCCTTGCTCGAAAGCATTAATGCCGGAGTCTACCGCGCAGAAACAGGAGAATTCGGCAGGCTGATAAAAGGCAACAGAGCTCTGGCAAGAATATTCGGTTATCCATCGTGGAAGGATATGCAGATGACCCCGATGCTTAATCTGCATAAAAATCCCGCGGGAAGAAAAAAAATATTAGAAGAAATACTTGAAAAAGGTTCGATACGAAACCGCGAACTCCAGATGCAGAAGCTCGATGGTACTCCTATCTGGATTAACGCCACCACCTCGGTAATGTACGATGAGAATGGGAATCCGCTATGGTATGACGGCATCATAGAAGACATTACTGAAAAGAAAAAAACCCATGAGCTTGAGAAAGCTAAAATCGCAGCAGATGCCGCAAATCAGGCTAAAAGCCGTTTCCTCGCCAATATGAGCCATGAGATAAGAACCCCCATGAATGCAATCATAGGAATGGCTGATCTGCTGTGGGATTCACGGCTGACCAAGGTTCAAAGGGAATGTGTGCAGGTTTTCAGAAAGGCAGGCCAGAACCTGCTCGCGCTTATTGACGATATTCTGGATCTTTCCAAAATAGAAGCCGGACAGATAAATCTTGAAAGCATAACTTTTGATATTGAAACTATTTTTGAAGAAGCAGGCTCAATTTTCGCTATGAGAGCTCAAAGCAATGACGTGGACTTCCATTGGAGGCTGGCTCCGGCAGTACCGAGAATGCTTGAGGGGGACCCGAACCGCTTCAGACAGATAGTGTTGAACCTTGTCGGCAATGCCATGAAATTTACTAGCAGCGGTTCAATACTTATCAACTGCGACATCACATCCAAAGGATTCATCCGGGTCGAAGTCAAGGACACCGGACCGGGGATTCCTCTGGAACAGCAGAACAATATTTTCGGAAGCTTCTCTCAGGCGGACTCTTCCACCACCCGCACTCATGGCGGCACGGGACTGGGATTATCCATCTCAGCCAAAATGGCAGAGCTCATGGGCGGAGGAATTTTTGTCACCAGCGTTGAGCGTCAGGGATCGACATTTGTATTCACTTCAAAAATGAAAGCAGCTCCGGAAAAAGAAAAAAGCCCTGATCTCAGTAAGCACACCATTGTTATTGTTGATCGTGACGGCCTTGCCAGAGAAAACTTTGCAGAGGGTATATCCCGGCTTGGAGCAAAGGTTTTCTGCGCATCAAAACCGGAGGCTGCTGCCCCGCATATAGCAGAAGCAAACCTGAACAACGGCAAAAACAATGTGCTGATTGTGGGAGACCCGGAAGGTAATGTTGATAATTTTGAAGTGTTGAAAATTCTCCGCAAAGACCTTTGCGAGGAATGGATGCTGATCATGATTATGAAAAATGTCCCTGAACCCAGATCAGTTTCAAGAGCCAGACAGCTTGGAGCAGCGGTAATAAAACGCCCGCTCGCACCAAGAATGGCCGGCTATGAAATACTCGGGGAATCACCCGAAAATGACCCGGATGCGGTTTTCGGAAGAGAAGTCATATCATTTCACCTTGATGAGCAGCATACCATTGAAAATGATGACGGCCATCAGAAAAAAATTCTGCTTGTTGAAGACTCTGAAGACAACCGCATTGTCATTGATATGTATCTTAAAAAAACAGAGTACTCCCTTGAAATGGCCAGAAACGGTAAAGAAGGACTGCAGAAATATATTAATGGAGATTTCGATCTGGTTCTTATGGATATTCAAATGCCTGTCATGGACGGCCATGAAGCAACCAGAGCCATAAGAAAATACGAAAAGGAGAACGAACTTCCCGGAGTTCCTGTTCTGGCTCTCACGGCAAATGCTTTTCAGGAAGATGCCCAGATGTCCTTTGAAAGCGGCTGCAACGCCCATGTTTCAAAACCGATAAAGAAAAAAGCCCTGCTGGCAGCCATAGAGGAGCATATTGGTAAAAAAATAATGTAAAACCTAATCGCTCCCCAAACGGCGGATAAGAACCATACTGCGGCCGTCATCACTTATCTTTTTTTCGTGAGCATAACTGTCGATAATGAAAAGCCCGCGCCCGCAGACGGAATCAGGGTCAGGAAGATCCCAGTCTTCAGACTGCCAGTCCCAGGCCGCCCCGTTATGTTTGACATGGACCTCAACAGTGCTTCCGTTGCTGCACACAGTCACTTTTACTTCATGGTCGGTACAGTTGCTGCACCCGTGCAGAACGGCATTGTTGACGGCTTCCTGAAGAAGCAGCGAAATTTCAAACCAGTCACCCGCAGCAGGTGACATGCTTATTGAATCCATGAGTTTTTCGCAGGCCTGAGCAGAGCATTCAATATTGCCCTTGAATGATGCTTCAAGGCAGAAGAATCCCTCCAGCTCATGTTCAGCTTCATCAAGTGAGAAATCGCAGGCACCATGTTTACAGTTATCGCTCATCCCCATTACCATCTCCTCCCCAGCACTGACAGCCAGGAGTCGGGAATATATTGCCTCTGTTCAATTCCGACAGCATCCAGAGCAACTGGAACGCCATCCATAATTAAAGCATAAGGCTTCATCAGCCTCAACGGGTACTCACCTGCATAGCTGAATTTATTTTCTCTGCTTAAAATATGCATTTCCTCTTGAGGTGAGCGCCCGACAACAACTCCCTCCGGGAAAAAACCGGTCTCGGACAACTGACCGGGTATCGTCTCAAACATGGTTTTGCAGATAAAAACAAAATCTTCTTTCCATAAACTTTTATTCATACTCGGCAGAGTCTCGTTGGCAACAAAATCAAGCTTGTGTCCCCCAAGCATACCGTAAGCTTCCGGTCTCTTGGCATCTGTTACAATCACTCTCCCGGCAGCAAGGCCTGCAAGAACTTCATTTGTTCTCTCGCACACGGCCCGGTTACGCTCTATTCCTGCAAGTGAAATATTTTTGAATCCATTTCTTCCGGCCCGGACAAACATCGCAAGCATGAGGATTCCAGTACCGGAGCCGATATCAAGCCCTCTGAAAACATCCCCCGGCTCTGTTCGTCCTCCGGCTATGGCACTGAATATGTGAGCTGTTCTGGGGATATCACCAAGCATGCAGAGAGCAAATCCGTACGAGAGCAGAATTTTTCTCAGCTCAACCTTTTCATCAAGAACTTCACTGCCGAGCCTTCTGTGTGCGAACTGATCAAAAAGAAGGGTAACGTCTTCCAAGGACAGCTCTTTTTGTACTGAATCCGGATAAATGTAGGCGTAAAAAAACTTTACCAGAATATTAAGAACCAGAGCATCTGATAAGGGAGTACTGCCGTCTCCGGCCTCTTCAAGATCATCATCCAGTGAAGAGCGTCTGAAAATACCGTCTTTTAAAAGAAGATCTTTCATCGGGGGACGGTGCAAAAGCCTTAAACTGGCCTTTTTCACTATCTCGCCTGACATAACTTCCTCCATAATATTCTTACATCCGCACACAAAACAAATTCAGAGCCTGATATTACCCTTATTTGCCCTGTAAAGCCAACCTTAATTCAAACTATTGTCTAACATGCCATATTTAATTAGGATGCTCTCCGTCCGACTATCATTATACTGCTGATAGTTCACTACCCTAAGTTATGCAACTTCCTGTCTGAAACTATTCCATAAAAGTTTTATGACACAAAGAAGACTTGACCTTTGCGGAATTACTGATACCCCCTTCCGGGACGGGCCGCACTTGGTCGGCACAGCATAATACTTCATAATAATCATTATCCGAAAGGATTCAGGAATATAATATGCAAAACGAACTGGAACGCCAGATACAAAAAGAAGTTGAACGCAGAAGGACGTTCGGCATAATCAGCCACCCTGACGCCGGTAAAACAACACTGACTGAAAAACTGCTTCTCTTTGGAGGGGCTATTCAGATGGCCGGAACGGTAAAATCAAGAAAAGCCAACCGCCATGCAACATCCGACTGGATGAAAATGGAGCAGGAACGCGGAATTTCGGTAACAACTTCGGTTATGAAATTTCATTACAAGGACTATGAGGTAAACCTGCTTGATACTCCCGGTCACCAGGACTTTTCCGAAGATACCTACAGGGTTCTCACTGCTGTTGACTCGGCTCTTATGGTTATAGACAGCGCCAAAGGTGTTGAAAACCAGACCCGCAAGCTGATGGAAGTCTGCCGCATGCGTGATACTCCGATCATGACTTTCATAAACAAGCTCGACCGTGAAGGACTCGATCCTTTCGAACTGATGTCGGATATCGAAGAAACCCTTAATATTGAATGCGCTCCCCTGAGCTGGCCCATAGGTATGGGAAAAGACTTCAAGGGAACATATAATATCCACAAAAAGAAACTGCATCTTTTTTCAGCCACCCACAACGGAGGCATACAAAAAGGTGAAGTAATTGATGACATAAACAGTGAACACCTTGATGAGCTTATCGGCAGTGATAACGCTGAACAGCTGCGTGAGGAACTGGAACTGCTTGACGGAGCCGGTTATCCTTTTGACCGCCAACGCTATCTTGACGGAAAACAGACTCCGGTATTTTTCGGTAGTGCCATCAACAACTTCGGGGTTCAGGAAATGCTGGATTCATTTGTGGAACTTGCCCCGGCCCCGAGGCCGAGAGCGACCACAACCAGAGAAGTCTCCCCTCTTGAACCTGAATTTTCAGCAGTGGCTTTTAAAATTCAGGCCAATATGGACCCGGCCCACAGGGACCGTATTGCTTTTATGCGTATCTGCTCAGGGAAATTCACCCGCGGAATGAAAGTGCGCCACCATCGCATTAATAAAGAAATTCAGATTGCAAACGCCACCATATTCATGGCTCAGGACCGTACCGGAGTCGAAGAAGCCTGGCCCGGCGATATTATCGGTGTTCACAACCACGGAACCATAAAAATAGGTGATACCTTCAGCCAGAAGGAAGAGCTTAAATTTACCGGCATACCGAACTTTGCACCTGAACATTTCCGCAGAGTAATTCTGCGTGATCCCTTGAAAAGCAAACAGCTTACCAAGGGATTGCATCAGCTGGCCGAAGAAGGTGCCGTACAGTTGTTTAAGCCTCTCGGTAACAATGACAACATTCTCGGAGCTGTAGGAGTTCTGCAGTTTGACGTGATTATGTCCCGTCTTAAAAACGAGTATGGAGTCGAGGCCCTTTACGAACCGGTTGAATACTACACAGCACGCTGGATTTACTCAAAGGACAAAAAACAACTTGAGGGTATTAAAAAAAGATACCCCAGATTTGTGGCTCTGGACGGGGACGACAATCTTACTTTTCTCGCTCCCAGCCAGTGGAGACTCCAGCAGGCTGAAGAAGAATGGCCTGAAATATCTTTCAACAAGACAAGGGAACATCAATAACGAACATTTCCGGGGAAATGACGTTATTTTTTATTGCTGATGTGTAACGCTTCCGCAGATGGAGCAGTTATGTTACTCCTTAATAACGACTTCGGGGGCGGACACATATAATTCCCGGACAACATTTTATCCACCAGCCGCGAAGAAGGCCGCTCCAACTCGCGGTCTTCATTAATTGACTGTCTCGTTAATACAAATGGAAATACCTGAAAAATATAAAAGAAAGTTTAGCAAAGAGGAAATAAACGAACTCCCCCTACAGCAGTACGAGGGGGAAATTGTGCTTATAGATAAAGAAGAAGATGTCGCTGCAGCTATGCACGAAATCGGCAAAGAACCCATTCTCGGTTTTGATACTGAAACAAGACCGGCTTTCAGGAAGGGGGTATCCTACAACCCTTCTCTTATCCAGCTGGCAACAGCTCAGAGGGTCTTTCTACTTCATTTAAGCCATATCTCTTTTTCCGATGAAATTAAGGAAATCCTCTCTTCAGCCGATATCATAAAAACCGGAGTAGCCGTTGGCAACGATGTCAAAGAGCTTATTGCACTATCCCGTTTTTCTCCGGGAGGATTTCATGATCTCGGAGACCTTGCCCGTGGTCTGGGGATGCATACCTGCGGACTGAGGAACCTTGCCGCGAATCTGCTCGGTTTCAGAATTTCAAAAGGGGTACAATGCTCCAACTGGGGCCGCAAGGTGCTTACTTCACAGCAGATTATCTATGCTGCCACAGACGCCTGGATAAGCCGTAAAATTTATATGGAATTTTTAAAACTCGGGGTGATAAAAGAAGCCCCGGTTGAACCGGCCTGAATCAACCAGCAAATTTGAATCAAGGAACAGACAAACCATGAGATCCAGCAAATTCATACTCTCTGCCATCATTATTCTTACTCTGATCATACCATCCACTTCTTTTGCTCAGGTATGCTCCAATGCATTTGTCTCGGCGGCATCATCAATCTCTGCCGTCAGCAATTTTTCAGGTGAAAAAGGACTTTTTCTTGCTGTTCTTGATTCAAATAAAAAAACTGATGCAGTGAAATGCAAAACTGCGATAAAAAAAATTATGCAGAAGAAATCCGGTACCTGCGATTTTTCAGACTACCGGGTTGTAATTATCTACCAGAACTTTAATCGCGCCGGAGAAGGATTTCCAAAACCGGTTAAAGACAGTGACTTTGAAAAACTGCTTTATGCTTATGTCTACAGCCTCAATCCGGCTGATGTTCAGTCCAATCTCAAGGGTTATAGAGCTTTGCTGAAACTCAATCCCTCCAGCTCCTACTACAAGGCCCGGCTGGCCCACTATGAAGGCCGCAAAGAACTGCATCAGGCCCGCAAGGAATTCATCAGCAAGGCCATGAAGATGGCTGTTGTAGACAATACAATTATTGACATAAGGATGAACCGGGAATTCTGTTTTATAGTCACCGCCTCCGGTGATCCCATGAAAACCGCTGCGGCTTTTATAAATAAAGTTAAGGCTGAAGTCCCAGACATGAGTAAAGATCCCTGCATCTTTGTGTATGACAGCGATCTCAAAAAAGCTGGTGAAGCATGCCCTCAATGGACTGATTCGGAAAAAGCGGATCAGGAAGAAATGATTCTGCTTCTTTCTTATGTTAAAAGTCTTCCCGGTTTTGAACTGGAAAAAAATATGAACGGATACAAAGCATTATCAAAAATGCAGCCGAATTCATCATTCTTTAAAAATAAAATTAAATTTTACAGTAAGAAACTGCATGACCTTGAATCCTTTTCTCAAATTAAATCAGCTGCCGGAAACCCGGTATTTATAAAGCATGCCCGAAAAGGAGCTATCTACACTGTTGAAATTGACGACAATGCAGTCAAAGGTCTTGACGGCAAAGCTCTTGAAGCTTTCTACAATTCCATCAGTTCCTTTTATGAATTCAACGGGGCGGCTCTTAACAGATGTCTGGTTTCAGCCCATGGTCAGGTTGCCGGAACCATCACCTGCAATAAGAAAGGTCACTGCACATTTACGAAGCAGCGTTAGGAAGTCAGCACAACATAGACAGAGCCTACAACTATCAGGCTTAAAGCTCTGAGTATCTGATTGCAGCCCATAAGCTTCAGAGCCAGACGGCCATTGAATATGCCCGCATAATAAGGCAGCTGATGTCTAACGGCCCTCATGGGCGTTGAAAGTATATTACCCACTAGTAGGGCAATGACTATACCTCTTGGTGATAATGAACCGGCATGAAGAAGAGAACCTGCGGCCGCAAGACCGGCTGTGAATTCAGAAGCGATACTGAAAGCGATAATTCCCAGAGTCTGCGGATTGAACCATGTAAAAGAAGATAATCCTCCACTCAGATATCGCTCGAACCACTCAAAAAATCCGTAATGCTTTAAAAAGAAGAAGGCCGTATAAATGGGCACTGTAATGTAGACTATCTTAGGGAGTCTGCGTTTAAAACGCTTCCAGGCTTTCTGCAATACACTCTTTATGCTTGGTTTCTCAGTCTTATTCAGAATAGCATCAAGATCTCCGCTACTACCCTCACCTTCAAGGGAAAATCTACCCCAGAGGACCACGGCAACAGTTCTGAGACATGCCGCAGCAAAAGTAATTCCGACATATATAAAAGCGACATTACCGATAAAAGGAGCGGCAATGAAAAAGACCGTAGGCATGTGCAGAAAATATGTTGGGAGACTGTTAAAAAGATTGGAGACTATAAGCTCACGGTCATTTATGCGTCCGTTTTCATAAGCTTCGGAAAGCATTGAATTCGCGGCAATACCTGAAAAAAAAGCCAAAGCAAAACTTGCTCCGCTGATATCCTTGAGTCTCCCGGCCTTCACCAGAGGCTTTGCAAGTCTGCCCATGGCACGGGTCCACCTGAGACCTTCAACTATATTACCTACAAGCAATCCAAGGCTGATGAAAAAGATAAGCCTGACAAGAGGATATCCCAGCCCATGCCAGATCAGGGCCGGAGTTATAGCAGTTTCCATCTAATTAGTTCTCCAGCTGTCCGGGGAGACAAGCTTGAGCCCTTCCCCTTTTTTTTCGATGATATTCAGCAACAATAATTCCTCGCGGCCTTTATCATAATCTTCATCAGCGGCGTTCCAGCGTATTCTGCATTCATCTTCAAGCAGCACTGCCTGCTTCGCTCCCAATCCTTCAAGCAGGAGATAAAGGGAAGTCGCTTCCATTGAAAGATTCAAATCAAATATCCGTGTATCCACATGATCACCGTTTTTTAGTCGTTAAAATTCCATAAATAAAAATCAGGCTGATTTCTGTTTACTTATTGAGCATATCTTTAAATATGCGCAATTCATCAGCATTCATGTGATTTGTCTGCTCTGCTCCGGGAAAATCACCAACACTTACTTCTCTGCGATATTCAGAGATCGCTTCAATCGCATCTTCCCTGATATGGGCATATTTTTTAACAAATTTAGGCACAAACTTATCAAAAAGACCTAGAATATCATGAAAAACAAGAACCTGACCTGATGTTGACGGACCGGCTCCGATACCTATTGTCGGAATATCGAGCTTCTCGGTAATGACTTCCGCAACTTCAGCGGGAACGGCCTCAAGTACAATGCTGAAACAGCCTGCATCCTGAAGGGCCAGAGCATCTTCAAGGAGTCCGGCTGCGGCTTCAGCGGTTTTACCCTGAGCTTTAAATCCTCCAAAATTAGCCACATGCTGAGGGGTAAGCCCCAGATGACCCTGCACAGGTATACCGGCATTGACGATAGCTCTCACGTGTTCGCAGTAAGGCCTGCCGCCCTCAAGCTTCACAGCACGCACCCCGGTTTTCTGCAAAAACCTTCCGGCATTGCTGACAGCCTGAGAGACACTTTCGTGGTATGACATGAATGGCAGATCAGCCACAATCAAAGCTTTTGAAGCTCCTCTTGAAACAGCAGCGCAATGATGCAGCATATCTTCCATGGTAACGGCAAGGGTATCATCATAACCAAGCACAACCATGCCTAAAGAATCGCCGACAAGAATCATATCCACCTCAGCAGCATCCGCTATAAGGGCCGAGGGATAATCATAAGCCGTAATCATTGTTATTTTGCGCTGTCCTTTTAGGGCAGTGATGTCTGGAGCCGTAATTTTTTTCATTCTACCTCCGAAAATATAACGATAGCACCGGGGATGGATTTATCTATCAACTGGGAAAGGTCTGGCTTAGCAGGGAGCAACAGTTCCTGCAATGTCCGCACAAAGCACAAAAAGCCGCGCCCGAAAATCTCGGAACGCGGCTTTTTATATCCAAAACATACGGGATATTCAAAACAATGCACTATATGAAGACATTCAACATGGGGATAATAACTAGATAAAAAGAAGGGGTCTTCAATAAAAGTATAGGTAGCTAAAGCTCCTGCATAACCCAGACAACTCTTCCTATGACAACTTTGGACTGCTCTTCGACAGAAACAAAAAGTTCAGGATGCTGGTCATTCTCCGGGCGCAGTATAAAGCGGGACTTTTCAGGATCAAAAAAGACTCTGCGGATGACGACACCCTGATGGGGAACATGCACAGCATAGACATCGCCTGCCATGAGTCTCTTCTGGGTTTCATCAATGCCGACAAAAGCATTTCTTTTAACTATCGGCTCCATTGCAGAGCCCTCAGCTTTAACAACGATAAGGGACGTCCTGTAGAAAGTCTCAGGTATATTAAGCTCTCCAACCTGATAAGGCTCCCATACGTCTGAATCAGCATTTTCGCCGACCATGGATGAGACCATCACCACACGGCCTCTGGATTGAACCTGACCATAATGGGCTGTTGTTTCGCTTAAAATATTATCTGCGGCGACTTTACCTTTTTCAGGCTTGAGATAAACCGGCTCGATGCCTTCAGCCAGCCAGTCCGGGTTGAGACCATGAGTTTTGTATAATTTTATATACCACTCCGCGGGAATAGAACTGCGCCTTTTTGCATCTGAAATACTTGACTGTCTGATATCAAGAATTTCAGCCAGCTGAACCTGGGTTCTTGTCCCGGTAGCTTTTTTGATTCTTTCCAATGCCTCGTCAAACCATTTAGACATGTTAGACTACCTCCTGATAACCGTACTATATTTTATGTTTTACGGTCTGTCCTAACTGGTTCCCCAAAGCCTTGAAAACCCACGTCTAATGCGGGACGGCTCCATTCCCCTGTACCGGACCGGATATGACCTTCAATTTAGTTTAAAAAAATCTGAAGCTTCACAAAAATGCTGCCACTGACATCATGCTGCAAAGGAGCAGATTTACTTTAAACATTCTCTTAATTCTACGACAAACTATCTTTCTGCAACAGGTTGTAAATTATTAAATTGATCACGCAGTATCACTATGACATTAATGTCTTAATACCTCTTATAGATAAAATATCAGCCTGTTTAATATATAATCATTATTTGATAACGTTAAAAATAAATAAAAAAATAATATTATAGATTAAAATAAAGAGTTATTAGTGCATTTATCTACAATCAATAACATTTATTTGAACACAAATGATCAACTAGACATTTCTTAACAAACTATTTTTATTAAAGAAAGAGGATGATTGTGGTTAAATAAGCACAATTACCATTTTATTGAACACCTTTTAAAGTATAAGCGTATAATATATTGCAATACTGCTTATTAGATAGACACATTTATATAACATTATACATTGTTAATTTTAAACAATGCTGCCTAGATCATAAGGAAGAATAAAATAAAAATTATTCCCCCCTTCCTGCGCTTCATAACCGATGATCCCGCCATGAAGTTCAACCACCTGTCTTACAAAGAACAGTCCATGTCCTGAACCGTACTCCATGCTGGAATTATCTCCCCTGAATCCTGCCTTAAACAGACGTCCGCGATCATCAGCTGACAGATGCGGACCGGTTGTAAAGACATTCATCTTCAACCCGCACTTACCATCGCTGAAACAGCTTTCAAGATACTGCCAGCCGTAAGCAACAAACTTATCTATGCTGCCGTCATTGAAATATGCTTCTCTGGTATACTTTACTGCATTGGAAAACAGATTCGCGTAAACCTGTGAAAGCAATCCGACGTCTGCAACAATTCTGATTTCCTTATCAGGTACTCCACCCATACTAAGATCGATTCTGATACCGCGTTCCTGAAGTCTGCTGCGGTACCTTTCAACCTGCGGGGCAATTATCTGCTTAAAAAGATTACAGGGTCTTTTTTCAACAATATAACGCCCCTCTTCAAAATGCCGCCGCCTTAAAAGGGTTTCGAGAAAAAGGCTGGTCTGTTCATAGTGACTGTGTATTTCATTAAACTGCTCCACAAGGCTGGTATACATTTCATCAAGATCCTTTTTCAAAACATCAGGTTCAAGATCCTGAACCTTTTCACCGAGTTTCTTGATGTTTTCTATTTTATCCCGCAAGCGGTTATAAAACAGCTTAAAATACATATTAGGAACAATCACATTATGCCCCACATCCTTAACCAGATTGCGGACAAATTCTAAATGTTCCTGACCTTTTCTCCTAAGAAGCTTGCTGTGGAGCTGAAAACCCACCCTGTTGACATATTTTTCGAAAAAAAACATCTGATGTTCGCTCAAATCATCAACCGGATAGACTTCAAAACAGCCGATTATATCTCCCTCAGGCTTGAACGGGAGCTGGTCTATTATTTCGTGGTTTCCCCTAATAGGTACAAATAGATGTCCCCCTGTACATTCCATCTCAAGGGGGACTCTTATGCATACCGGGGAATCGTTTTCAGTGCTGCTTACCGGCTGATACTCATCTTTGCTCTGAGCCAGATACATTCTGCTGTCGATATTGAATAAAAGCTTGGGGACCATTGTGCTGACGCAAAAAAATTCTTCAAGAGAATCAAATTCCTGCGCGAGATCAAAAAAGATCATGAGGACTCTCTTCTCTGTAGCAGAGAAGCTGTACTCCCGATAATCATCCATCTTTTCATGCACTCTCTTCTGGATGAACTTTATCTGTTCTTCACCCGGAGCACTGGAAACCCTGAATCCGTCACTTAAATATGAATCGCTTTCAGTCGCTTTAACTTCAACACTGCTTTTGGAGTTGCTCATCTCATCACCCATCGGTAAAAAAGTATATATACACCGTTAACCATACTAAGAGTATAGAAAAGGAGCAAGCCGGAACTTATATTTCTGGCAAACTATCAGCATTTACGGATGCATCGTTTTATGAGAAAGTCCGCGCATAAAATCAAAGGTGAAAAAAATGGCCGAAATAATACTTATACAGATTTCCGGAGATGATCGTCCGGGTGTGACTTCCGCCCTGACCGGAGTACTCGCTTCCTATGGAGTCGATATACTGGATATAGGACAGTCCGTTATTCACAACCAGCTTATTCTTGGAATTCTGATCCGCATTCCTAAAGAATCAGAATCTGCTCCGGTAATTAAAGATGTAATGTTTAAAGGCTATGAACTGGGCGTTAATGTCAAATTCCGCCCTATTAAAGAAGATACATACGGCCTGTGGGTTTCAGAACAGGGCAAGCCGAGACACATTGTGACCCTTGTGGCCGACAGAATAACCGGAAAGCAGATTTCTAAAATAACCGGCATCATTGCTGAAAACGGCTTGAATATTGATATTATCAACCGCTTGTCAGGGAGAATTCCTCAGGACGGAGGACCCGCTCCACGTTATGCATGTGTAGAATTTTCAGTTCGCGGTATCCCCCATGAACTGGATAAAATCCGCTCGGCATTTCTTCAGATGGCCAGTGAAGATCAAGTGGATATTGCTCTTCAGGAAGACAATGCTTTCCGCCGCAACAGACGTATAGTCGCCTTTGATATGGATTCAACCCTGATCCAGACTGAAGTTATAGACGAGCTTGCAAAAGCCGCAGGGTCCGGCGAAGAAGTGAGCAGGATTACTGAATCAGCAATGCGTGGCGAAATTGATTTTCAGGAAAGTCTGAGACGCAGACTAAGGACATTAAAGGGTCTTGACGCCTCCATAATGGATAAAATAGCAGCCCAGCTTCCTATGACCGAAGGAGCTGAAAGACTCATCTCAAATCTGAGGAAGTTCGGATACAAAACAGCTATTATTTCTGGTGGATTTACATACTTCGGTGAGAATCTTAAGAAGAAGCTGGGTGTTGATTATGTCCATGCCAACAAGCTTATTGTCAGAGACGGCAAGCTTACCGGGGAAGTCGAAGGAGCTATTGTTGACGGTCCGCGCAAGGCCCAGCTTTTAAGAGAAATTGCGGATAAAGAGAATATAAGTCTACAGCAGGTTATAGCTGTCGGCGACGGAGCAAATGATCTGCCCATGCTCTCAATTGCCGGACTGGGGATAGCTTTCCATGCAAAACCCAAAGTAAAAAAAGGTGCCGGGCAGGCTATCTCGCACTATGGTCTTGATTCAATACTGTACCTGATCGGACTAAGGGATAGGGAAACAGATTAACCCTGCAAAAAAATACAATGTCACCGGCGGTTCATATGTAACCGGCCAAATACCGACCATGCAGAAGTATTACAGTCCCAGATTTTTAATACGATCTTCAGGGGTTATGATTTCGGTAACACGGAAACCGAAATTCTCGTTGATGACAACCAGTTCACCACGGGCGATCAGGCGATCTTCAACATACATATCAAGCGGCTCACCCGCCAGTTTATGAAGCTCAATAACAGTTCCCTGACCGAACTGAATAATTTCATTCACCAGTAGTTTGGTTCTGCCCATTTCGACTTTTACATCAAGTGGGATATCTAAAATTCTTTTCAGCCCATCATCTGCTGCCACTTTATAATGCTCCGCTTAATTTAATTGATTTGTCTGTCAGCCTACTACATTCCAGTAAAAACAGCCAGTAAAACCGCTTTACTTGACCAAAGACAGTCTCACGCCTTTTTCTCTATCCTGCTCAAGTGCAACTATCTTATCGGCACTTCCCGCAAAAAGATCGAGGGGGTGATGGCTTATTACCAAAACCTGAAAACCGAGCCGCCCGGCAATAAGGCTGATCAGATTCATAAATCTGGGTACAAGATCAGGTCTGAGCCAGCAGTCCTGCTCATCAAGAACCAGAAAAGGCCTGTGCTGCTCCGGGTCCAGCCTTGAAAGGGCTATAAGCCGCAATCCCACAGAAAGGATATTGCACACGGACCCGCCCTGACCGACCATAATATCCTCCGGCCCTCCGTCATTCATAATCTGAAAATCAACCTGAATTTTGCGGTCGCGGATTGAAGGCTCGGCTTTTACCTCACGTTCCTGTCCCAAAATCTCTCTAATGGCGTGGGTTAGATTTGTCTGCAATTCTTCAAGCAGTTCACCGAACAACGACTTAGAGAGTTCTTCAAGCTTTTCTCCGGCAACAGGAGCAAGGCTTAGAAAAGCACTATTTTCCTCAAGCTCAAGCAGGTTGCGCTTATACTCATCAACTCTGGCTGCGGCTGAGGCACTCAACCTGTCCGCTCTGCGTTCCAAAGCTTCAAGGTCAGGAAGTTCGTGTAAAGAATCCACCTCTACTGTCCGCCCTTTTCCAGCTCACTCAGTCCGGTATTTATAGAAATAATGTGCTCTCTGTATTCAGCGACAAGACGCTCATTTTCAGCCCTCTTGTCATTAAGGAGTTTAGTCAACTCCTCAGGATCGGAAGTCCCGTATTCAGTTCTGGCCTGTTCCTCCAGCTCGCCAAGCTGCCTGTTGAGATTGTCCAGATTCTGCTCGGTTCTCACTTTATCTTCACGTAATTTTTCATACTGCTTTTTAAGCTCTGCCAGTTCTCTTTCAAGGGCAAGATCATGCTGATGATCATTATTCTGCATTTGTAACCTCTTTATATAGTTTCCAGATTAAATCGGATTCAGGATCTTCAGGATTCAAATTTTCTGTTAAAAACTGTTTCAGCCCGGCCCCCTCACTTGTCCTTTTCCAGGCCAGTCTTTCGAGGCCGCGCAAAAAACCGGATTCGCTCAAAGGCACCTGAGCCTCTTCCGGAGGAAAATCCTGATCAGGAAAAACATCGTAAAAATCCTTATGCGGAACGGTCCATTTTTCAAGATCATCAATTCCCGGTTTCCAGATTGAGGCTTGCGGGATCTTTTCCAAAGCTCCCCGGCAAAAAACCATTCTGGTTATATTTCCGGGGTTGGCCCATGTGGTGGAACCTTTTTTTACAGTATCCTTGGGTCTATGAATGTGACCGTTGATAACCCAGTCGATTCCCGGAATATCTTTGATGGAATAATGCGGCTTTTCGTAATCGGGAAAAGCGATATTATGATGGGTAAGCCAGAGCACACTCACCAGCCCTTCTTCACGCTCATAAGACTTAGGAATTGGAAAACCGTCCGGAGCTGCCCCGATCAGAGCATTGCCTTGATCAGTCTGCAAAATAAACTGCTCACCGGGTTCATTCATGAGTCTTATGACTCCTGCAACCTCCAGCACGGCAAGGGAAACATCGCTGGTAAAACGGGCCTGATATTTATCATGGTTCCCGACAAGAATGAACGGCCGGTAATCTCTGAACAGCTCAATAAGATCCACAAGCAGTTTATTGGGGTTTTCTCTGGGCCAGTGAAAAAGATCTCCCAGAAAAACAGGCACAAGACCGCGCTTTGCGGATTCTTTCAGACAGGCTTCAATCTTATCAAGAATATCCGCACAATAGCTGTTAAGCCTCTGCCCCGGAGGGTTTGCTGCAACATGAGGGTCCGCAACGAGGAAAAGTCCGTTGCCTTTAACAGAACCATATCTGGGTTTCATTACTTGGAATCCTCCATGAACCTGTCAGCATCAAACTCAGCTCCGCACAACGGGCATTGTCCTTCGACACTAAGACGCTCCCTGATTACAGACTCAAGTTCAGCTCTATTTTTTTCCAGACCTTCAAGTCTGGTTCTCTCCTTAGACATAGCAGATTTAACTTTATTAATTCTGCTAGTTATATTTGAGAGACCGGAAACATCGAACAATTCAGGTGGAACCGGAATGTCTTTCAACATTTCAGCCCTGCGCCCGACACGATCCCTGAAAAGTTTCGCTTCTAAAACTTTGCGGATCATTGTTGAAATATTATGCGTATTAAATATTTCCGGAGGCATAAAAAGGTTATCAAGCCTTTTTTTACGCAGATTAAAAACATTAAGCGATTTTGAAATGCGTGTGCTGTTGTCAATTGTAGAAGCAAGTTTATAAGAATCAAAAAGTTCCGGAGGACTTCCAATCTCCTGCAACACAGCTGCTCTGGATTTAGACTTTTTCAATTGTGCGGATAGTGAAACCAGACTGGATGAAACCTGTTTCAAATTCGCAATCTGAAACAACTGCGGAGCCGGTGAAGCCTTATCAAGCAATTCAATTCTTCCGGCAGACTTAAGTGAAGCACTTTTCAACAGTTCGAACCGGGATAATATTTTTTCAATTACCGGAAGACTTCTTTTATGAGCATCCAGCTGTACTTTGATTTCACGGGCGGTTTCCAGTTCAAGTTCAACATCCGGCAGGGTCTGCATGGCATCGAGTTCGGAGCATATTTCCTGCATCCGAACTTCAATTTTCCTGTTATCCCTCTTGGCATCCTTGATTTTAGCTTTCAGCTCTGTCTGCATTGCCAGCAAATGCGCAGCCTCGGATGAAGCCGCAAAGAACTGGGCCGCAACTCCGGAAGACTGATCGAGAAGAAATACCGGACTACGCTGATTACCAATATGGACATCAAGTGAATTCCCCGCCTCAAGCGGAACAGGGTTCAGGCGGATAAGCTCAAGTATATCCTCAGGTGGTTTACGTCCGAATTTAGCATAAACTTCCGGTTCTTCCTGATCTTTGGAGCGATAGACTTCATAGCGGGCATGACCTTTTTCACGAATCCAGATAACTCTGACATCATTTTCAAGCTCAAGCTCAACTTTGGCTTTTTTAGCCCCGTGGCGGATAAAATTTTTAGGAGCGGGATTCGTGGCAATACAGCGCAAGGCCTCAACAATAGAAGATTTACCACTGTTATTAGGTCCGGTAAGAACAGTTACGCCCTCATCAAACTCCAACTCGGTGGAACCGTGGGCAAGAAAATTTTCCAGACGAATTTTTTTAATCATCTACATAAAATCCCGTATTCAATTTTAACAAGCCTGCTTTATATATACCCTGTTAAGGATTGCAGCTGCTCTTTTTTTCAAGGAATGGACAAAAATCCAGAGAATGAGGATTAGGACTGGAACTCATATCATCATCTCTGTAGAGGATAAGCGGTGATTCAATTACAAGCCCGTTTTTACCGTTTTTAACAGCTTCTACCAGAACAATTTTAGAATGGTCGCCAGACCTTCCGTGACAAAATCTGATCCTTTTAGGTTCAAGCCGGTATTTTCTAAAAAACTCCACAAGTTCAAGCACCCTCTCAGCCAGAAAAACAAAACAAACCCGTCCGCGCCCTTTTGCCGCGTAAGCGGCCGTTCTCACGAAATCTTCAAGAGAGGCTTTCTCCTCGAATCTGGCACATTGTTTTCCTTTATCAACACATTCACGCCCCCGTCCTTTTTCCCTGAACGGAGGGTTCGAGACAACAAGGTCAAAACTTTCAGGTTCAAGCAGAGTCTTTTCCCTCACATCCCCCTCAATGACCCTGAAAACATCTTCAAATCCGAGATTTTTAATATTGGTACGAACTGCTTCCAGCATCTCAGGATTACTTTCAAGCCCGCACAAATGAATGTTCTTATCCTGATTATGCAAAAAAAGACCTATTGGGATAACCCCGCACCCAGTGCCAAGGTCTAAAATTCTGGCCTTATTACCCGGCACTGCAAAACAACTTAAGAGAAGTGAATCCACAGAAAATCTGAAACCGTTTTCAGGCTGCACCAGACCTTTGGGGTAGTGTTTCCGGTTCTCACTGCAATCCGGCATTACCCTCTCCTAAGCTTTCTGCGAAAAGCTGAAACAAGCATAACAGCTTCTTCACTTTTTAAAAGATACGAGCCAAAGCCATACACAGCCATCCATAAGGGTATGAGAGCAAACCACAACCAGTGAGACTGTGGACCGTAATACGCTCCAGCACCTATCAGAGCGCTAAGTAAAAGGCTTTTAAAGGCACCGGACCAGCATATCGGGATATGCTTTATTTTGCGGTTTATAAAAAATGAAAGCAGAAGGCAGTTAACAGCCGATGAGATGGAAACAGCCATTGCCAGTCCGACATGAGCAAAGCTCTGCATAAGAACATATCCTGCCCCGACATTTATCAACAGGCAGACTATGGCTATTTTTACAGGTGTTTTGGTATCTTCAAGAGCGTAGAATGCCGAGACAAGGGGTCTGCTCATCGCAATAAAAGGAAGTCCTGCGGAATATGCAACAAGGGCCATTGCCGTGGCCCTTACAGCCTCAACCGTAAATTCTCCTCGCTGAAACAATAAAGCTATAAGCGGATGGGCCAACGCAATGAGACCGGCCATAGCCGGAAGGCTGATAAAAAGTGTCAGGCCGATGGTCATTTTTAGTGTTGAAGCGAATTCATCACTCCTGCCCTTGGCTGCAAGGACGGAAAGACTGGGAAGAGCGGCTGTCCCCACAGCAATACCGAACACTCCGAGCGGAAACTGGACAAGCCGGTCGGCATAATACAGATACGAAACACTGCCGACCTTCAAAAAAGAAGCAAGCAATGTCCCTAAAACAATGTTTATCTGATAGACGGCAGCTCCGAGAACAGTGGGCAGCATCAGGCGGCCCATTCTGCGAACACCGGAGTTTTTGAAACTCCAGGTGCCGAACCACGAAAGCCCCATTCTTTTTAAAAAAGGTTGTTGCAGACTCCATTGCAGAAAACCGCCGATGAGCACTCCCCATGACATGCTCACAGCAACGCTGTAACCGCAGTAATACCCTGCCAGTGAAGCTCCTATCAAAGAGAGGTTTAAAACGCATGGAGCAAGTGCAGGAGCCAAAAAATGCCCCCTGCTGTTAAGGATGCCCATACACAGGGCAACACCGCAGATGAAAATAACGTATGGAAAGCAGATACGGACCAGATGAACAGTAAGCGTCATCAGTTCAGGATTACGCTCAAAACCGGGAGCAATTAATCTGGTCAAAGGGCTTGCACCAAAATAAACAGCAATTGAAATCAGACCAAGTATTGCAACCAGCCAGCGCAGGGCCGACCGGGCCATATCTCCGGCAGCCTGATCACCTTTTTCCGCTCTGACTCTGCTGAAAACAGGCACAAACGCCATTGTCAGCGAACCTTCCCCGAAAAGACGACGCATCAGATTAGGAATCCTGAATGCCACAAAAAAGGCGTCAGCCGGGAGTCCTGCCCCAAGGGTATAGGCCACAATAAGATCGCGAACAAATCCAAGTATGCGTGAAAGAAGTGTAGCTCCGGCAACAATCGAAGCATTGCGCACTATTTTACGCGATTCAGTATTCATTTCCCGCAGCCTCCGGCGGCCTGAATTTTCCATTAAAGCAAAATCAGAAGGTCAAATTATTAAAACATGCGCAAAGCCTAAGCCTTAACGAATCAGCAGCAAATTTCAATCAACTGCAAAGTCCGGTGCATATCCGGTTTTCAACAGCGGCTGTTAATCGTGCAGCTTCTGACACTTGTTGCAGTAAGTTGAAGTCCTACCGGCAACAGTGGAACAATCAAAGTGCTCACCGCAACAGGGGCAGAGTTCGCCCTTTTTGCCGTAGACTTGAAAACTGTTCTGAAAACTTCCGGCATCACCGCCGGAATCAACATAATCCCTGATGGAACTGCCGTTTTCACGGATGGACTGCTTCAAAACCTTCTGTAACTCTACAAAGAGTTTGACCAGACTCTCTTTTGAAAGATCACAGGGTTTGGCTGTCGGATGTATTCCAGAACGGAAAAGGCTCTCATCAGCATAAATGTTGCCTATCCCGGCAACAACGGACTGGTTGAGCAGTAAGGATTTAATACGTGCCTTTTTGCCCGCAACAATCGCGGCAAGCTCTTCCGGATCTGTTTCAAGCGGTTCGGGGCCGAGGTTGCGGTAAAAATCCCAATCCTCAAGCTCTTCATCCATAAGGACTCTAACTTCTCCGAACTTGCGGGTGTCGTGAAATTCGATGCATCCGCCGTCTGTAAGACCGAAGATAAGCCTTGTATGCTTTTGCGGATCAACCATGGTTTCATGGGTGATGACTCTTCCGGTCATTTTGAGGTGGAAAATCAGATGCAGATCATCGCCAAGGTCCATAATCAGCAACTTTGCCCTGCGTCTGACTCTTTTAATAGGTTTGCCGGCTACGCGGGAAGCAAAAACATGCCACGGCATTTTAATTGAGCCATGGTTGTAGATTTTAACAGATTCAATGGTTTTATTTTCCAGAAATTTTGCAAGACCTCTGGAAATAACTTCAACTTCAGGTAATTCTGGCATTTTATAAATCTCTATTTGTCAGCGGATGAACCCGGATGACCTAATTTTCCGACATTAATATCAAATGTATCATCACCGCGTTCAACTTTAAAAACAAGCGGCTTGTTTTCCTTATGGGCCTTCATGCCTCCAAGGTGCATGGAACGCATGGAAACCATGGGTACAGACTGAACTTCACAAATAACATCTCCCGGTCTCATCCCGGCAAGATCAGCTCTGGAACCTCTATCTACTTTGGTGACAACGGCTTTGCCGAAACGCATCTCAACCTTCATACCGAGTCGGCTTTTGTAGGCAGGAGGACAATAAAAGAAAGCGTCACCGGCTTTAGAATAAAATTTGTCACCGCGCCACGGCACCAGAAGCATAATTCTGGCTTGCGGATCAAATGTTTTGATCCGTTTTGAGATTCCCCAGCCGTTTTCAACATGCCCGTCACCGGCAAGAATAATTACCGGGGTTCCGGCCTGACGGCGAAGCTCAACCGCCTTCTCAGCCATGGCAGTATCCCATAATGACTGAATCAGAATAAACTGGTGAACCTGCTCAAGGTTATCCGCATCACGATTTTCGTGCATGGCGATAATACCAAGCAAAGCCTGCTGCTGTTCTTTGGAGGACATTTGAACTTTTTCCGGCAGCATGGCCCTTTCTTCAGGACTCAGACCATCCAGCCCTTTCTCGCGAATTTTACGAACAAAGGAAAAGGGAAAATTCAATGCTCCAAGTGTCAGGTGCCTTTCTTCAGCCAGTCTGAAAACAGGTTCAAACAGGGAAAAATCATATCCCCAGTTTTTATCCCACTTCAATGCAGCGGCTATTTTATCAAGCGGAATCTGGCCCAGATTATAGCGGTTCAAAGTATCCTGAAAGGTTGTATCCACCATTTCAAGTCCTATTGAAACCCGGCGCCCGTTTCGTGAAAGACGGTCTACCATCTCTGCTTGAATTTTATGATCACAGGACATTTTATGCCCTTCGCCGATCAGCAGATAATCTGCCTTTTCAGCCAGAGCTACAACCTGATCCGGACTTAATCTGTCGCCCGAAGAGCTTACAAAATCCCCTGAACACGGCAAAAATGAAACATCCATTGCCGGTACAGGCTTTTTTGCACATCCGGCGGCCAGAACCAGAAAAAAAATCGCGCAGAGAGCTGCAAAGCTCCCCGCACGATTTAGATTTTTTTTATGATGCATCAGTGATCCCGGATTAATCCCAGGTTCTCTTGTCCTCAATAGGTCTGATCTGCGGGGGAAGTGATCCTGGAGTCAGAACCTTGAGCATGGGACGAAGTTTGATTTTTTCACGGAATGTATGCAGCAGCTCTTCTTCTCTGGAGAAATCTGAAACCTCAATATTGAGGGTCATTTCATCAATTCCGCCGGGGTTGGTAACTTCAATCTGCCAGCGTTTGACTTCTTCAAAGTGAGCCATAACCTGCTCAACCTGATGGGGGTAAACGAACATTCCCTTGATGCGTGCAGTTGTATCAACACGGCCGACAATATTTCCAAGTCTTGGGGTTGTACGTCCGCAGGCACACGGAGTGCGGTCTATATATCCGAGATCGCCTGTAGCAAGCCTGATAAGCGGATATGTTTTATTGAAGGCGGTGATTACAATTTCACCGACTTCACCGTCTTTCAACGGAATTCCGGTATCGGGATGGCAGATCTCAACATATGCGCGGTTGGTGATGTGCAGGCCTGTTTTATGGAAACATTCGTAACCGATGCAGCCTACATCAGCAGTGCCGTAGCCCTGACGCATAATAAGATCAAATTTCTTTTCAAGGCTGGAACGCAGCTTTTCAGAAAATTTTTCCCCGGTAACAAAAGCTACTTCAAGGAAAAGATCTTTACGCAGGTTAAGGCCGCTCTCTTCAGCTTTCTGAGCCAGATGGCTGAGATAGCTTGGAGTTCCAACATATCCTGTAACCCTGAGTTTCTGCATGATCTCAATCTGGCTGTTGGTGCTTCCGGGTCCGGCAGGAATAACAGCACAGTTCAGATTTCTCAGCGGCTCTTCAAACATAAGGCCGGCAGGTGCAAGATGGTAGTTAAAAGTGATCTGTGAAACATCACCGGAGCGGAAACCGGCAGCATAAAAGCCTTCAGTCCATCCCCAGTAATCTTCACTGCGGTCTTCAGGATCAAAAATAGGTCCGGGAGAGAGAAAAATACGACGAAGCTCGCCAAGGTCTTTGGTAAGGAGACCACCAAGTCTCGGTCCCATGGACTGCAAAAAGATAAGCTCTTTCTTCTTAAGAATGGGTATATGTTTCAGATCGGAAAGATCTTTAAATTTGTCGACCTGAAATTGCGCCCGGTCAAAACGCTTTTTCACATCTTCGGAGTAGCGGTAGGCATAGGAAAGAAGTTCTTTCAGCTGCAAAGTGCAGTATTGACGCCTTTCACCTTCATCCAAAACCTCGCGCCGGCTATATATGCCTTCTGTGCGGTCTTTACGGGTCATTTATAAGGTTCCTCCAGAAAAATTTACTGCGTGAAATTAAAACGCTATTCACACATTCTTGCATTTATAATTAAGCAAATTGAATTTGTCAACATACAATAACAAAAATACAATTAAATCAATATATTAAATACATAAAGCACTCTTTGGCCCAAACAGGCTGGAATTATGTATTGAATAATTAAAATCACTTTTTTCCCGTTTTTTTAAAAAAAAGTAACTTTTTTTATTTTTTCGCTTGACAGTATCGGCTGTGCTCGATAAACAGTTCTCCACTTGAGCGCGGGAGGGCCGTTAACTCAGTCGGTAGAGTATCTGCCTTTTAAGCAGAGAGTCGCTGGTTCGAACCCAACACGGCCCACCATCAAGCAACCGAAAAGCACAGCCTCGATATCGAAAGATATCGAGGCTTTTTCATTTCCAGTGACTAAAAAAGCCTGCGCTGAATTTAAAATATTCAGTGCAGGCTCTAAAGACTTCACAAAATACAAGACTCAGTATCGTTCGAACTCGCAGCCCTTCTCATAGGAATCTCCTGCTGGAAGCATGTAGCTCCCCCCGGTCTCATCAAGAGTAAAAAACGACATGACCTGTTGAAGCTGCATTGCCTGCCCGGAAAGCTCCTCGGAGGTTGAGGCCATTTCTTCAGCCGCTGAAGCGTTATGCTGAATAGTTTTATCCAGATCCTGAATAGCACGGTTTATCTGACCAAGCCCTGAGTTCTGCTCCTGACCTGCTGCGGATATCTCCTGAACCAGCTCAGATGTTCTGATTATTTCAGGCAGCAATTCATTTATCATTGTTCCGGCCTGCTCCGCCACTTTAACAGATGAAGATGAAAGCTCACTTATCTCCCCTGCTGCGATGCCGCTGCGTTCAGCCAGCTTGCGTACTTCTGCCGCTACAACTGCGAACCCTTTACCGTGCTCCCCGGCCCGTGCCGCTTCAATAGCCGCATTAAGGGCAAGAAGATTTGTCTGCCGGGCAATCTCTTCGATAATAGATATTTTCTCAGCAATACTTTTCATCGCCACGACGGTTTCCGCAACCGCAGTTCCACTTTTCTGAGCGGAATTGCGACAGACCTCAGCAATTTTTTCCGTCTCCATCGCATTTTCAGCACTCTGACTGACATTGGCGACCATTTGCTCCATAGACGATGAAATCTCTTCAATTGAAGCCGCCTGTTCAGTTGCACCCTGTGAAAGCGTCTCAGAGGAAGCTGAGAGCTCCTGACTGCCTGAGGCGACATTCTCGCCCGCAGAATTTACGTCACCCACAACTCCACGGAGGCGCTCAACCATATCCTGCATTCCCCCGGCAAGGCGGCCAAGCTCATCTTTACGGTCAAGATTTACTGTGCTCGTGAGGTCTCCTCCACTCACCTTATGGACAAAATCGAGACCAATCCTCAAGGGAACAAGAATTCCCCGCGCAATAATAAAAGCCATCAAAATACCTATGACAACGGCGGCGATGCTGACATACAGAATAACCTCCCGTGTTTTTCTGGCCTGCTCAAGCATTGCTTCGTCTGTCATTATATTTTCTGAAACAGAGCGCCTGATATCAGCAAGGGCTGACTTAACCTGATTCAACGCCGGTACAGTAACGGTGGAATAAATTTTAATGGCACTGCGCAATGATTTCATTTTCAGATCATGCCAGGCTATAAGCTGATCAATCTCTTCCAGTACCTCAGCAGCATACTTCTGTGTTTCATTGCTGAAATATTTTTCGGCCAGATCTTTATTGCCGGCAGCAAGCATTGCGTTGATGGTTTTTACGGACTCATGCAGACGGCTATGCGGTTGCAGAATCCCTCGGACATGCTCTGCAAATTCAGTGTCCTTCTCCATGGTTTTTCTGGTTTCCGCAGAGTAAAGCCATTTTCCGAAACTACAGAGCTTGGGATTATCCTGCACTCTGACTGACTCATCACCGCTTAACAGCGAAGACATGATAGTCTCCATCCATTTTAGGTGATCAAGCTCTTTCTCCCGAAGAAAACTGCCAAGATCAGGGTCAACAGCTTTATATTTTCCGAGAATTTCTTTGGCCGAATTATGGAGCCTGCCATGCACGGCTTCTATTCTGGCAAGACCTGGAGCAATTTCAGGGACCAGTTCTTCGGCCTTCTTTCTATCCTCACTATATAGCCATTTTCCGAAAGCACACTTATGCGGATCAGTTTGAAGATCTATTGAATTAATATTGCTGTCTGTAAGCAGCGTATTCAATTTTTCAGACCAGTTCATGTGATCCACAATTTTCTGAGTAAATTCTGCCTTTAATTTATTACCGTCGATAACTTCTCCGGCATCCTGAACAATGCGGCTTATTCCATAAACCGCCCAGACAGAA
This sequence comes from Maridesulfovibrio bastinii DSM 16055, assembly GCF_000429985.1. Classification (NCBI taxonomy): domain Bacteria; kingdom Pseudomonadati; phylum Thermodesulfobacteriota; class Desulfovibrionia; order Desulfovibrionales; family Desulfovibrionaceae; genus Maridesulfovibrio; species Maridesulfovibrio bastinii. The sequence goes on along the minus strand of NZ_AUCX01000009.1, from coordinate 144,959 downwards.
AGCAGTACCAGCAGTAAAACAACAGAGCCAAAGCCGACTGAGAACTTACAGCCGAGATTCAAATCCTTCCAACCCATCTTTTTTCCCTCATCTTAATCAATTAGTGAACACCCAACCACTTTTTATATTACAATATATTTTTTAATTAGCCAAGCATTCTAATAACATTTTTCATTACATAACTATTAGTTATACTGGTGAATAATTTAATTACTCTGCCAAAAAACCTGCAAACAGCCGTGCCGGAGGCTCTTTCGTACTTGACTAGAGAATCAGGTAATTATACTGGTATGACCAGTCGACAGGCGGCTAACTGGTCCATAAATTCCGTTTGCCTGAAGTTTCCGGCAAGATCTTCGGGCAAACGGAGCCGCCGCGGTTCGCCTGAAGTCATCTTTTTTTTACTTGCTTCCATCCATAAATCCTGCAATCAAAGCTTCAAACTTTAGGCATTTTTCTTTCCAATTCTGATTCAGAGGCTTCAAACAATGTTGACCCCCATAAAAAAGGCCAGAATATCCGAAACAGCTGCTATCCAGCTTGAAGAGTTAATCCGTGGCGGAACTTTCAAGGAAGGAGAAAACCTCCCTTCTGAAAGAAAGCTGATGAAAGAACTTCAGGTTGGACGGGGTTCAGTCAGAGAAGCTCTCAGAATTTTGGAAATTAAAGGATATATTGAAACAAAGCCCGGTATCGGCGCCTTTGTGAAAAGCATTGAGGGAGATATTTTAAGCCCGCTCTCTCCCTGGCTCATGGATAATAAAGAAGCTATCCACCATTTTTTTGAAGTCCGCTATCTGCTTGAACCAAGCGCAGCCGGATTTGCCGCCTCACGCATCACTCCGGAAACAATTGAAGCCCTGAAAAAAAATCTTGAAGAATTCAGGACAGCGGCAGAACAGAATGATCTGACACGGGCTATTCTGAGTGACGCCGAGTTTCACCGTCTTATAGGGAAAGCCACAGGCAACAAAGTTCTCACATCCATTATGGACACCCTGCACCGCACAATGATTGAAGGCTGGAAAGCTTCTCTCAAGGTCCCCCACCGCATTGAAAAAAGCCTTCGCGAGCATACTGAGATTTTGAAAACAATTGAAAACGGTGATGAAAAGACCGCCAGTAAATTAATGCGTGAACATTTGTCACTTGCTCTTGACGATCTGGAAGAACACGGGCTTTAATCACTTTGTCCCTGAGGGATGAAGTGCCACACATTGAAGCTGTTTCTTACAAGGAGTGACAAACGTGCCTATGACAACGGAAGAAAAACATCTTTCCGCTATTTTCGCAGAAGCATTGGATCGGGTTGATCCTTATAAAATCATAACCAATTGCATGAAGCTTGAGGATAATATCCTGAGCGTTCAGGTTCCCGGTGAATTTCTGGAAATCAATCTGACGGAATTCAATAAAATTTTTGTGATCGGAGCCGGGAAAGCAACAGCCAAAATGGCAAAGGCTATTGAAGATATTCTGGGAGACAGAATAGATTGCGGACTTATCTCAGTTAAATACGGGCATACTGAACCCCTGAGCACTATAGAAACTATCGAGGCCGGACATCCTGTTCCTGATGAAAACGGCGTAGAAGCAGCACGCAGGATTGAAGATCTGGCCTGCTCTGCCGATGCCGAGACTCTGGTGATCAACCTGATTTCAGGCGGAGGATCCGCATTGCTGCCCTGCCCGGTCAGAATTGACTGCGGAGACACTAATATTGAAATATCACTTAAAGACAAACAGAAAGTTACAAAAGCCCTGCTGGCCTGCGGGGCGGATATCTCGGAAATCAACTGTATAAGAAAACATCTTTCTGAATTAAAAGGCGGGAAACTGCTGCGCTGCATAAAACCGGCAAGAAGCCTTAACCTTATTCTGTCTGATGTTGTTGGTGATAATCTTGATACTATTGCCTCAGGACTGACCAGCTTTGACCGCAGTACCTATTGCGATGCGCTTTCGATTATAAGCAACTATCAGATTCAGGAACAATTGCCGGCAAAAGTACTCAAAGTTTTAGAGCTTGGCAGCAACGGCAATATTGCCGAGACTCTTAAAGCGGAAGAGTTCAAGGCTGAACGCGCTGATAACGTGCTTATCGGCACCAACCGTATTGCCCTGCTCGGAGCAAAAGACAAGGCCGAAGAGCTGGGCTACGATGTGCGGCTCCTCACTTCCAGACTTACAGGTGAAGCCCATTTTGCGGCAGATCTGCTCTGGGCTGTTGCGCAGGATCAGCGAGACTGGGAGATGGTCGCTAAGAAACCAGCCTGTATCATCATCGGTGGAGAAACCGTTGTGCATGTGAAAGGCCACGGCAAGGGAGGCAGAAATCAGGAGATGGCTCTGAACTTCCTTAAACGCCTTGGACAGGATGAGAAAAACGGATCAGGAATTCATCTGCTTGCAGCATCTACAGACGGTAATGACGGCCCGACCGACGCCGCAGGAGCTTTTGCGGATGCGACTTTGCTGGAAAAATCACGCGCAGCAGGATTATCCATTGCCTCCTATCTAAAAAATAATGACGCCTACAATTTCTTTGCTGAAATTGACGGATTGCATAAAACAGGTCCGACCAATACCAATGTATGTGACATACAAATACTTCTAGTCAATTAGTTACAAAAAACAGGGGGATATAACTATCCCCCTGTTTTTTCATCACTTTAAATAACCCTAACGATAAGAGACGATTATTTAGGTTTAACTTTTTGAAGATTTAAACTCTTATATTATAACAAGTTAAATCAAAAAACATTTTAAAAATTTTCCCAAAACAGCTGCAAACATATCTTATTATCTTGAAAAATAACTTCTAATTTTAATAGCTAACAAGTCATAAATTCGAACAAAAAAAGACGCTCTCCAGCAATGGGAAAGCGTCTTTAGAACAGCTAATTAAGATTCTAAAATTAAGGAAGCGACTAAAGTCCTTCTTCCATATCATTACGCAGATGACCCTGCCCTGTGGATTCCAGAACGGCTCTCCAGTAATCGGAATGTATATTTAATTTTTTCCGCTTCATGGTTACCAGTTCAAGCGGAAGATGGACATATCTGGCCTGTAGCCGGCTGACAACCATACCGGTTTTACCAGCCATGGCCGCATGTACAGCGTGTTGTCCAAGAAATCCGCAATAGACTCTGTCATTGGCATTAGCCGGAACAGAACGGATCAGATAACTGGGATCAATAAATTTCAAGGTGATACTCATGTCCTTCTGCTTAAAATAATCTTTAACCTTGGTTATAAGCAGATCGCAGATATCGCATAGAACAGGATTTCCTGAAGCATCCTTGCGGCCGGTATTTTCGCAAAGCTCCTGCCCTGCTCCTTCCGCGCAGACGATGACCGCATGCTGACGATCTTTAAGCCTTTCCTCAAGGGATTTCAGCAGGCCATGTTCACCGTCAAATTCAAAATTATGTTCAGGAACCAGAACAAAGTTAACATCTTTCAAAGCAAGGGTTGCCTGAGCGGCAATAAAGCCAGATTCTCGGCCCATAAGCTTGACCAGACCAATACCGTTGAAAGCTCCCACAGACTCGACATGAGCACTCTGAATAGCGTCTGTAGCCTTATCCACAGCAGTATCAAACCCGAAAGATTTCGTAACAAAACTGATATCGTTATCAATGGTTTTTGGAACTCCGATCACCGAAATCCTTAAACCACGCTTGGCAATCTCATTAACTATACCTTTAACAGCGCGCATAGTTCCGTCACCACCGATCATAAACAGAATGCTGACATTCATTCTTTCCAGAGCATCAACAATTTCTTCAGGATCCTGAGGTCCGCGTGATGATCCGAGAATTGTTCCGCCGAACTGATGAATATCCGAAACCATTGTCGGAGTGAGTTCAATAATATCATGCCCGTATTTAGGGATGAATCCCTGCAATCCAAACCTGATTCCAAGTACGGAAGGCACTTTGTAGGTATGATAGGCCTCAAGAACTATTGACCGGATGACATCATTGAGTCCCGGACAAAGTCCTCCGCAGGTGACAACTGCACATTTTGTCTTTGAGGGATCAAAATAGGTAAAGGCACGGGGACCGGCTTTTTCAAATTCCAGATACTCTCCTCCGCCTTCCCCGGAATCCATTTCTTCTTCAGCTAAATTAACGAGGGTTTTCTCTTTATCATCAAAAAAAATACAACGTTTGAGCGGTGAAGGTATTTTAGGCTTTCCCAACTCCGGGATTTCAGTATTGATTACTGTCTTTTTTTCTTTTTTTGGCACTGCCTGACCCTCCTTGGGGTTTCCGGAATTTATAAAAATAGCTGACCTGTAAAATATTACTTTGTCAGGGGGAACCATACAGGTTGTTCGGAAGCCAGAATATTCTTTCTTAAAGGAAGTTCCATCGGATGAGGATTAATCTCATCAGAATGAACAACTTCCACCCACCATAAGATGAAGCCTGATCCGGGCACATAACGGCAATTAAGCCTATGCCCGCCTTTCTGGTAGACCCTGTCGAATAATTTAAATTTATTTCTGCCTATCTTATACACTCCGTTTCGTGGTGAGACAACTTTCCAGTCTGAAGAATCGACTTCTTTTAATTCCGCGCCACTGTGCATGTCATAATATCTGGTTTTATGATCGAGGTCACGAACACGTATCATTTTAGCTTCTTTTGAATATTCTACAATAAAAATCGGTTCCTCGTTATGAATAACATATTTCCACAGTTTTCCATTTGAAGAATAAATAAGGTCATGCCCTTTCAAAAAGACAGTCGGTGTAGATTTTACTTGATGGCTATCCGGCTGCACTTTTTCTCTTGAAATAATATTCCAGTATATTTTTCTGCCGTCTTGACGCCTGAGGCAGAGATTATAACCCGAAATTTCAGCCGAAACAAACGGTCCCCCGGAAACATTTTCTGTTTTCAGATGTAAATCATTTCTCATTGCAAGCATTGTAACCCGACCGGTTCCCTGAACTGCAATCATAATCCCCTGAGCAGGAGAATACCCTAGGAAAATAGGTGTCCCCTCCATAGCGGTAATTCTTCTCAAAGGACCTTTAACCGGACCACTATACAGAATATTGAACGCATCGATATAACTTAACCATTCTCCGGTTTCTGAAAGGGCAAGTCTGGTTACAGGGGCTTTTTCAACCTTAAACTGACCCGGAACACGGGTGCAGTTTCTTAAATCATAAACAAAAATTTTATCCGCTGCATTATTGGTAGCCACAAGAAAAGGACTGCCGGGAGCATAACCGATAAATTTAGCCCCTGACGGCGAAGGTAGATGCACTTCCGAGCAATGAAACCGGCTCCATATTTTCATTGTGCCGTCATTAAATGCTGCGGCGAGACCTTTTTCAGTTCCTGCATAAGAACAAACATCTTGCGCAACAGTCAGCGATTTTTTTTCCTTAAAAACGGAAATAAAAAATGTTTCTTCACTATCTTCAGCCGGAGCTTTATATAATTTTTCAGAAGTTAAATAATTATTCCCGGTAACCTCTGACAAATAATTTACTAAAGAATCAACCGTACCATTTTCAGAATATTCCGATATGTTTGCAATATAAGACTCACCAACCGGTGGCCCGGAAAAGAAGTCAGCCCTTGCGACAACAAAAGCTGAAGGGATATATAATGCAATAGCCAGAGCTATAGTCAGAAAACGCGGCATCCTTTTCAAACCCCGGCTACTCTTTCTTTTTACGGTTGACACTTAGCCTTTCAACCACGGACTGGTAATATTCATCTTCGACATCCAGTGACAGTCCTTTACTTCTCATGCCCTTCATTTTGAAAATGAGATAATCCAATTTCTGCATCTGCTGATAACGTTCTTTCTCATCTTCCATCTGTTCAAGAAGATCCAGAGCATTGCTTATATCCTTTCTTATCTGTGCTTCAGGCGGAAGGTAGCCGGCATTTTTCAAGGCTTTGTAGGCCATTCTCAATTCCTGCGGGATAAAAGAATCGTCTTCAAGTTTTAAAGGATTTCCTTTACCTTCAAGGTCATCAAACTCCCCTTTTTCCTGAGACTTTTTAATCCGTTCTTCAGCTACCAGTTCAAAATAAAGCATTTTCTCCTCCGTACCCGTCAGGGTCCAGATCGGTTATAAGCAACAAAATGGAGGCATGACCAAGTACATCAGCTTTTCCAGGTATTAATTTCCGGCTTTGGCCAATCCTTAACAGCCTGAGCAATATCAGCAACAGACGCGGTTGCCGCACCAACCTGACCGACAACAATACCCGCCGCATAATTGGCAAGGACTGTTGAAGTGAGCAGATCATTTCCAGCGGCAATACCCAAGCCAAGAGAAGCGATTACAGTATCACCTGCTCCGGTTACATCAAAGACATTACGCGCAAATGACGGGATATGTCTGACAACTCCCGGAGACTCGAAGAGGGCCATCCCATCAGCCCCAAGGGTAATCAGCAGATGCTCGGAATCAAGTCTTTCAAAAAGCCTTCTGCCAGCCTCAAGAACTTCATCCTGAGACTCAACAGTCATGGATGCGCCCTCACCGGCTTCTTTTGTATTGGGAGTAAGCAGATCAACGCCTTTGTAGAGATCGTAGTTGATAGTTTTAGGATCAACCAGAACCATAGGCGTATGACTGCATTTTTTGAGCAGATTCCAGAACCTTTCAAAAAACTTTTCACTCAAAAGACCTTTCCCGTAATCAGAAAGGATAACGACTCTATAGTCGCATATAGAGCCTTCAAGAAAATCAAAAAGGCTGTCCAGATCATGATCTGGCATCGTTGTGCTGTTTTCATGATCAACTCTCACAATCTGCTGATTATGAGCCATAATTCTGGTTTTCTTTGTAGTTGGACGATCCGAACAATTATAAAGACTGCATGGGATACTGCTCTGCTCACAAAGATCTTTAAAGACTTTACCTTCGGGATCGTCACCCACAAAACCAGTCAGGTGGGGTTCGCCACCTAAGGCGACAATATTTCTGGCAACATTACCGGCACCACCCAGAAGAAAATTTTCCCTGCTCACCCTAACCACGGGGACAGGAGCTTCAGGAGAAATTCTGTTCACCGATCCAATCACATAATGATCGAGCATAACATCACCAATGATCAGGACCTTGTTCCCCTTAAGTGAATTCAGAACATTTAATATTTTTTCAGTAATATCCATAAAATCTACTCTGGTATTTCTTTATATTAATTAAAACTAAACCGGAAATTTTTCCGAATCATCTCAAAACTTCTATCAGAATCAGATCATCATTATCAGATAATCAGGAGCGCAATTCCAAAATAGCAACCAGCCGTTCCAGCTCAACTGAATCTGAATAAGAAATAGTCAGTTTACCTTTTTCTTTGGTGCCTGATATTTTGATTTTTGTTTCAAGATTTTTCTCAAGCCTGTCTCTTAAGGTTTCAAGCTCTTCATCCTTTTCTTTTTTTACCGGCTTCTTTTTTGCTGCTTTTTTCTTATTAGTAGAATTGTCTACAGGGGGAAGTTCTCCATTTTCTTTCCAGAAGGAAGCTTCCTTTTCTGTCTGACGAACGGAATATCCATAAGTCACAATTCTCTCAAAAAGCTCTGCTCTGGCTTCGTCATCGGTTACTGACATCAACGATCTGCCATGTCCGGCGGAAATTTCATTTTTACCAATAGCACTTTGAATATCATCCGGAAGGGATAAAAGACGCATTGAGTTAGCCAGAGCTGAACGGCTTTTACCAACCTGACGCCCTAATTCTTCCTGACTCAAACCAAATTTGCTGGTTAATTCCTGATACCCTTTAGCTTCTTCAATTGGATTTAAATCTTCACGCTGGAGGTTTTCAATCAAAGCTACGGCCATACTTTCAAGGTCGGTCATATCTTTGACCATAGCGGGTATTTCAGTAAGCCCCGCAAGCTTGGAAGCTCTTAAACGTCTTTCACCGGCAACCAGCTCATATTTATTTCTGTCACCGGGAAATGGCCTGACCAGAACAGGCTGCAAAACCCCTTTTGCTTTTATTGATTCGGTGAGCTCCTCCAGAGCTTCAGGAGAGAAATCTTTTCTAGGCTGATTGGGATTTGCGATGACCAGATCAATATCAAGATAACGAACATCCATGGATTTCTCTTTGCCACGGTTCTCTGATGTGCCTCCGCCTAAAAGAGCATCAAGCCCTCTTCCGAGTCCTCTTGTTGCACCTGCCATTTATATCTCCTTAAACTGATCCGTCAAAATCGGATTTTATATTTCATATTTTCTTTGACTTGAACTCCACCGTGGTTAATGTACTTTTGAAAACGTAATTACCTGTGGAGGTTTTATGCCCGATAAAGATAACAACATTACAGAGCTTTTTGATCAAAAGGGAAACCTGATCGGAGCACTGATTACTGCTGAACTGTGGACTAAAATCAAGCCGTCCCTTAAAGAGTATCTTCCAAATCAGGAGCCACCTGAAAAGCCGGAACCCATGGCCGACTGGGAAATACTTAGAGACTACTGGGATTTCCCATACCCGGTAGACATGGATGTCAAATGTGATCATTGTGGAAACCAGACTGATAACTGGCAGGAAGACGAACCCAGAAAGTTCAAACTGACTGTCGCAAATATCGGTGGACTGGTTTCTTACAAATGCTGCAAATGCAAATCCAGAATCAGCAAACGGCATTTCAAAGATGAAATTACTACCGAAACTACTCCCTATCAGGAGAGCAAGGATGCTAATAAAGAAGCATGCTACTGATTCACTTTGTCTCTATTATTTAAAGACCGGCTTTTAGCCGGTCTTTTTTTTCATTTTTTCTCAGTATGTCTTCTAACAACTTCCTGAGCCAGCGAAATATACGCCAAAGCACCATTTGACTTGGCATCATATAAAATTACCGGTTTTCCAAAGCTAGGAGCTTCGGACAATCTCACATTTCTAGGAATTATTGTTTCAAACAAACTATCAGGAAAAGCTTTACGGACTTCGTTTTTAACCTGTCTGGCCAGACGGTTTCTACGGTCGTACATGGTAAGAACGACACCAAGAACTTCAAGATCATTATTAAGGCGTTTTTTGACCAGCTCATAAGTCATCAGAAGCTGAGCAACACCTTCAAGAGCATAATATTCAGTTTGAAGCGGTACCATCAATTCTTTTGCAGCGCAGAGGGCGTTGACTGTTAACAGTCCCAGTGAGGGCGGACAATCAAATATAATATAGTCATACTTCTCATCTATCTTATCTACGAGATCTTTGAGATAATATTCACGCCCCATTTTATCAATCAACTCAATTTCCGCGCCAACAAGATCCTGACTGGCGGGCATAATATCCAGATAAGGCACATCCGTTTTATATATGGCTTCCTCGACGCGATCCGGAGAAAACAAAGCTGTATAAATATTTTCTCTGGAATCACCCGGATAAAAGCCTAGTCCACTGGAAGCGTTACCCTGAGGGTCGCAATCTATCAGGAGAACCTTTTTCTCCATGACAGCCAGCGAAGAAGAAAGATTTATGGATGTTGTTGTTTTTCCGACACCGCCCTTCTGATTTGCAACTACTATTCTTTTGGCCACTTGGAACCATCCTATTCTTTTTTAGCTGGTAAATTGTTTCACGTGAAACACTCAATCTCAGCACACGTCGAATTACAAGATGATAATTAAGATGAAAAAAAATTTAAATCAAGAAATTGCATAAAATATTTGAGAAGTAACTAATAATATTAAATCAACAAGTTAAAAGGAATTAGCACCTAACTTATGGAAAAAATGAAGAAAATAATTATAAGATCATCTGATCATCAAAAAAGGCTGCCACCTGAAAAGTGACAGCCTTTCTAAAAACAATTTCTTATAAAAAACTATAAGTTAACATCATAGTAATTTTTGTACCAGTCAACGAACTTGGCAATACCCTCTTCAACTGTTGTCTCAGGCTTAAAGCCTACATCAGCAACAAGGTCATCAACATTTGCATAGGTAGCAGGGACATCACCGGGCTGGAGGGGCATGAAATTCTTTTCAGCTTTTTTACCGAGCATTTCTTCAAGAACTTCAATGTAACGCATAAGCTTGGTCGGCTGATTGTTACCAATATTATAAATGCGGAACGGAGCACAACTTGTACCGGGGTCAGGATTGGCTCCTGTCCAGTCAGGATTAGGTGTAGCTGTGTTGTTTATTACTCTGCAGACTCCTTCAACAATATCATCAATGAAGGTAAAATCGCGGAGCATATCCCCATTATTAAATACATTGATGGGCTTACCTTCAACAATGGCTTTGGTGAAAAGGAAAAGAGCCATGTCAGGTCTGCCCCAAGGTCCGTAAACGGTGAAGAAACGAAGACCGGTTGTAGGCAGATTATAAAGATGGCTATAGGTATGAGCCATCAGCTCATTAGCTTTTTTTGAGGCTGCGTATAAACTGATAGGATGGTCAACATTGTCATGGACACTAAAAGGCATGGAAGTATTGAGTCCGTAAACGGAGCTGGATGAAGCATAGACAAAATGCTTAACCCCATTATGACGGCAGCCTTCAAGAAGGTTTACAAATCCCACAATATTGGAATCCACATAAGCGTGAGGATTGACAAGTGAGTAACGTACTCCGGCCTGTGCTGCGAGATTCATTACATGAGTGAATTTATGCTCGGCAAAAAGATCGGCAATGGCTTCACGATCAGCCATATCAAGATAAGCAAAAGTAAAATTATCATGATCTTCAATCTGCTTAAGTCTATCTTTTTTAACCTGAACATCATAATAATCATTAAGAATATCCAGACCCACTACTTCATGACCTTCAGCCAAAAGCCGTCTGGAAAGATGAAAGCCGATAAAACCGGCTGCTCCTGTTACAAGAATTTTCATTCGTCTATACTCTCTTGAGGTGTTTTATTTTCAACGTTCCTCTCTCCCATAAGCGGTGCCACCACTTTCAAAAGATCAATCGGAAGAGGAATAACTGTGTTAGCCTTACCATCTGAAGTCATCTCTTTTAATGTCTGCAGATAACGCAATTGGAGAGCTTCAGGATGGCGCGAAATTATTTCAGCCGCATCAGCAAGCTTGGACGCTGCCTGATATTCACCAGTCGCACTGATAACTTTAGCACGGCGTTCACGTTCGGCTTCAGCCTGCTGAGCCATGGCACGCTGCATTTCCTGTGGAAGATCAATATATTTCAACTCTACAGTTGTAACTTTGATTCCCCAGGGATCGGTATGAATATCAAGAATCTCCTGAATTTCGTTATTAAGTTTTTCACGCTTAGAAAGGAGATCGTCAAGCTCGACGCTACCACATACGCTACGCAAGGTGGTTTGGGCAAGCTGAGAAGTGGCGAATAAATAATCCTCCACCTCAATTATGGACTTGATAGGCTCGACAACTCTGAAATAAATAACCGCATTAACCTTGATGCTGACGTTGTCTTTGGTGATAACATCCTGATTAGGAACATCCAGAGTAAGAATTCTAAGAGAGACTTTAACCATTTTATCAATTATCGGAATCAGGATTATCAGTCCGGGACCTTTAGCTTTTATTACTCTTCCAAGCCTGAAGATAACACCACGCTCATATTCATTGAGCACCTTGAGCGAGGTGAACAGAAACAATAAAACAAAAATAGAAATCGGGATTAGAAAGTTCATATTAAACTCCTCATGTTTAAGAATTGCTCATAACTTTTTTATGGACAATAAGTTTAAGCCCGTCAGCCTTATCAACAACTACAGGATCACCTGTTTTAAAAGTTAAAATCTCAGGACCTGAAGCTTCCCATATTTCTCCCCGAACCATAACTTTTACTTTTTTACCATCAGAAAAACTAACACGACCTTCGAGCCCGGACATGGATTCAAGACCTGAAACCGGCTTGCGCAACTGGGATTTTGTTACAAGGTAAATCAATAATCCCGCAAAAGCTGAAAAGGAAAACACAGTGGAAACAATAGATAATATCGGAATGTCATACACCTGACCTCCTTCATAAAGTATCAGAGAACCAACAAAAAGACTGATGACAGCCGCAATGCTCAAAAGACCGTAACTGGCAATATAGATTTCTAAAATAAAAAGGACAGCTCCGAAAATAATCAGCAGCAATCCGGCTGCATTTGTAGGAAGAATAGACATTGCATAGAGCGAAGTGAACAGACAGAATCCACCTATAACTCCGGGAAAAACCGCTCCGGGATGTGAAAGTTCGAAAAACAATCCGATAATCCCGCCCATCAAAAGGAAATATGCTATCTGCGGGTCAAGAAGCCATGAAAGAATACCATATCTGAACCCCGGACTATAATGATCTACAACAACTTTATCCACATCAAAGAAGATTATCTTACCTCTGGACGGCAAGCCCATTTTCCCTATTTTATCTAAAAAATCATGGGTGTTAGAGGCTATCATATCAACCACATTCAATTTAAGGGCGTCATTTGCATCTATACTTACGCCTTTATTCACAGCAGCGGAATACCAGTCTGAATTACGGCCTCTCTTTTTAGCTATGCTTGAAATAAAACTTGAAAAATCATTTCTAACTTTAATTTTCATGCTTTCCTTCAGATCTTCACCATTACCGGAAACAGGAATAGCCGCACCTATATTAGTTCCCGGAGCCATGGCAGCTAACTCAGCGGATGCAACAATAAATGCTCCGGCGGATGCGGCATGAGCTCCTGAAGGTCCTACCCAGATACAAACAGGAACAGGAGATGAAAAAATACGTTTAACAATTCTGCGCATAGAGTCACCAAGACCACCCGGTGTATCCAATCTAATCAGGATAATATCATAATCATTTGAAACAGCTCTATCGACAAGATCATCCACTAAAGAAACCTGAGCAGGACTTATGGAACCTTGAATTTCAGCGGATAATACCCTCGCAGATTCAGCAGAAAAGCACATTGAAGAAAAGGTGATGATTGATAATATGATAATTATCAGAATGAGCATAGATTTTTTCAGGTAAATCATAAAATCACCTCTGGAATTTTAATATTTGAAATATCAAATTCCACTATGCCAAATAGAAATGAATTTTGAAAGCTATGAACGTGGATATATAAAAGAAGAAAGTGACTATAAAAATTAGTTCACCGATAAAACTTAAAACAAAGGAAGTCTTAAAAGAGGGGTTGCCAGCAGGAGATGTTCATCACCGCCAAGCTTCTTCATAAAATCAGGATCGCTTAAAGTGACAATCTGAACTTCTTCATAAAACAGGGTTGATACATTTTTATCAGCTTGAGGAAGAATAATATCCTGAGTTTTTTCTCCAAAACAGGCTACAAACTTGACTCCGAAATGATGCACCCCTTTCCAGAAAAGTTCTGGCTCAGGCTTATTTTCATTATTCACAATACGTGAGCAGGGCCAAAAAGAAATACTGCCCTTGGGAAGCCCCATGTGAACAATAAGAGACTGAAAAAGTTTCCTTCTCTCAGGGTCTGCCTGCCCGGAAAGATCATGTGCAAGGTCAAAGTAAGTCCAAAGTATCTGGACATTTGAAGCTACTCTGGGAGCAAGTTTGCTGAAAGGTTCAGGCCAGTCAATCAGATTGGAGCAGGCTGCTCCGGCTTGAGGTTTATTATCTGACAAAGGCTTGCGGCTAACAGGTTTACGCATCCCGCCATTGAGATTGCGGTTTTCAGTTCCTGCCTGCCCCCCATGTGGCGAGTACTTCCCTGAATTTAACTGATCATGGTGGCCTTTGAATGATGAGGAGTCTCCCCCACCAAGTGATTCAGTTTTATTTATATGATGATCGACCTGAGAATTATTAGGTCTTGTGGACCCGGCACCTTGAGCTTTTGCCTGTCCAGCCTGAGAATTATCATGAGCTGAAGGAACAGGGGGGACACTTTTTTCAGCACGAGCGTTAGGCTTAGATGCTGGCGCAGAAGTGGACGCAGGAGCAGAAAAAACCTGTTCCGGAAGATTATCACGGAACAGGAGTTGTAAGCCGCTTTGGTACCACGGTCTCATAAATTCAGGTATATTCAGACCTGCTGAAGGAGATCCCATATTCGCCACGCTATTTCTGTCTTTGGCAGATCAGGCCATTCCTCACTTCTGCCGTTTTTATCATATACATAAACCGAATTGGTAACGGACTTGAAGCCCGCTCCGGGTTTATTTACAGGGTTGGCGACAATGAGGTCAAGGTTTTTAGCATGCAGCTTTTTTTGAGCTGACTGCTCAATATTCTGGGTCTCGGCCGCAAAGCCTATCAGCTGCTGTGATTCCTTTTTCATGGAACCGAGTGTTTTTAAAATATCCCGGTTTGGTGAAAAAGATACAGTCAGATTATCAGCACCCTCTTTTTTAAACTTATGCTCACCATGCGGAACAGGCTTAAAATCGGCAACAGCTGCGCTCAGGCATCCGATATCCATATCAGGCCAGCGTGAAGTGGCTGCCTCGAACATCTGATCAGCACTATCAACTTTGACAACTTTAATATCAGCCGGAAACCACCAGTCAACCGGGCCGCTGACAACAGTAACATCAGCTCCCCTCAGCCAGGCAGCCATTGCGATGGAAGCACCCATCAGACCGGAAGAAGGATTGCTCCAGAAACGGACTGCATCCCATTTCTCCCTTGTAGGTCCTAAAGTGATCAGAACTTTTTTGCCGCTAAGATCATCAGGGGCAACAGTTCTAAGTGTCTCGCAAAAGATAGCTTCAAGCGGAGCAAGTCTGCCACTGCCGTGATCACCACAGGCGACATCACCACAGTCGGGACCGATAAATTTAACCCCTCTCCTGCGCAGAACGTCACAATTCTCCACAGTGGCGGCAGCATTCCACATCCTTGGATTCATAGCCGGAGCTACGAGCATAGGACCGTCAAAAGCCAGCGCCTGACAGCTTAAAATTTCATTTGCAAGCCCATAAGTGATATTTGCAAGGGTTGAAGCCGAAGCCGGAGCAATGAGCATAGCATCGGCAGCCTGACCCGGCTCCAGATGTCCGAAGACATCATCACCCACAGGAAACATTTTTTCCCAGACCTTATAGGCACCAAGGGCCTCAAAACTGAGGCCCCTGATAAATTCCTGTGCTCCGGATGTGAGAGTGACACTGACCTCCAAGCCACACTTTTTGAACATTCTAAGAAGTTCAAGCGACTTAAAGGCGGCGATACTTCCGGTCACACCAAGGTGGACCCTCTTACCGGAAAAAGTATTAAAATAAAGATGATTATTCATTTACTGGATGGATTGTTCGTTAAAGGAACCTGTTCCGGCAGAACCTGAGCCTGCGCGTGCTTCAGCTTTAAGCTCAACAGCATAAATCTCTACTTCGGTATTATAGGTACCGTCGTTAACCCTGATCATGCAACTCTTATAAGGTTTTTTAAATACAAGAGTAGAAACTGAAGAAATAATAGAATTTTCTTTTACCCAATTATCTTTGGCCATCTGATTTACAAAAAAATCGATAAGGCTGGAAACCTCAACACGACCTTTCATAACAATCATTCCGGTTTTGAATTCAGCATTTTCATAAATAAATGTTTTGTCAGGCACTCTGCTAAGCTCATTAGGAACAGCAATATCATCAAACTCTGTATAAGGAACAAACTCCTCATACTGCTCTGAGGCTCCCGGAGAAGAAACCGTAGCGGGATCACCGGAAGAAGAAGTACCTGTAGTCATGCAGCCGAAAAGACCTGAAATAAGCATAACTACGAGAAATGCTTTGAATAAATAACGCATAAGTCCTCCTGAAAAAATATTTCAAAAAATTTGGGTACTCTAGTTTAGACTTTTTCTACAACAGCAAAAATAAAACATCAATAAAAGATAAAGAGTTCATGATCGGGAGACGAAAATTTGATTCCGGCGGAGCTGCTAAGATCATAAAAAGTAGAAAAAATCAAAAAAAGAAAATCAGGATTGAATTTTCTTGATTTTATCAAGGAAATACTTTTCCATCTCCCGCCTGTCGCGGCGAAGCCGGATAAGCTCTGTTTCCATAACTTCAAGCTTACGGCGCAGAGTTGAATTCTCCTGTGCAAGATCTGATGTAGCCTCTTCAAGTTCTGAATCTTTCTGCCTCAAGGCTTCAGTTCTTCCCTCGAATTCTTCGGTCATGGCTTTATAATCAAGCTGTGGGAGTTCCTTCATCTTTTTCTGACTTCTGGCAAGAAGGATGAACGCACGTTTCAGTTTTGCAATATCACAGCGCTGATCTTCAATAATTTCTTTCTGATCAGCAATAACTTCAAGACTTTTACTCATGCGTTCCATAAGGCCGGAAAAAGCCTCGCCCAGTTCAAGTTGACCGGCAACCGCCGGCTGCACGGAAACACTGCGCTCATTAGGGCTGACCTCTATGGTGCGGGGATATTCGCTTTTCAGCTTTTCCTCAATTTCAGTCGTAACAAGCCCATCATTATAAAGGGTTACGATACGCTGAAAAATGGCAATGACAGAGTCAGGGTACTTGGTTACTCTACCCATCTTCCTGCTTGGTAGGAAATCTTTAAAAAGAGAAGCATACCGTCGCGCTGTCGGAGCAGGAATACCAGTTATTTTTGAAATTTCGGCTACTGAAATCCAGTTCATGGCATTAGTCCCGGGCTGTGATCAATGTGAAAATTAAACTTTTGCCACTATGGAATTATTACGCTCCACAACTGGCAAAAAAAGACTTTTTCCCGATAAGATGAATGATCCTTACCAGATTATCATCAATAAAGAAAATCTAAAAATGAACAATATACCAACTGATTTTGATTTAGAAAGTTACAATTTCCCTCTTCCAGAAGAACTAATAGCACAGACTCCGGCATCCAGCAGAGATCATTCCAAACTCATGGTTCTGGATAAAGAATCAGGAGAAACAAGCATAAAATCATTTTATGACTTTCCAGACCTGATTCCCGAAGGCTCACTTCTGGTAGCCAATAACTCCAAAGTTATACCTGCAAGAATTTTCGGCAGGAAGCATACTGGAGGCAAAGTTGAATTTCTTCTGCTGACACCTATCCCGCTCATAAGTGTATCAGCCATTGCTGACGGATATGAGGCCGAGGCCAAAGGACTTCTGAGGGCGTCCAAAGGTCCGCGCAAAGGAGAAATCATTACCTTTGATCACGGTCTCTCACTGGAAGTTATGGAAAAAGGAGAATTCGGTCTCTCAAAAGTCCGGCTCAACTGGAAGGGAGATCTTAAAACTATTTTTGAAGAATGTGGAAAAATCCCCCTCCCGCCATATATCCGCAGGGATGCCGATAAGACTGATACCGAGCGCTATCAGACCCTGTATGCAAACGACAGCAAGGCCGGTTCTGTAGCCGCACCCACTGCCGGGTTGCATTTTTCACAGGATGTTGACAGACGGCTTGCTGAAAAAGGTATTAAAAGAGTCGAAGTGACCCTGTATGTCGGCTATGGAACCTTCAGCCCGGTCAGGGTTAAGGATATTCGTGAACACGGGATGCATAAAGAGTATATTGAAATCTCTGAGAATACAGCTGAAAGCATAGTAAAAGCCAAAGAAGAAGGACGTCAGGTCATAGCTGTCGGTACAACTTCGGCACGAACTCTTGAAGGTGCATTCAGAGAGACCGGTAAAATATCCGCTTTCAAAGGTGAAACGGACATCTTCATCTACCCCGGATATAAATTCAATGTAGTTGAAAGGATGCTGACAAACTTTCATCTTCCGGAATCATCACTGATCATGATGATCTCAGCTCTTGCAGGGCGTGAAAAAGTACTCGCGGCCTATGAAAAAGCAATAATGAACAGGCTGAGATTCTTTTCATACGGCGATGCTATGTTTATTCGTTGAATCATTAAAAAGCTTAAATTTTGAATGATTTGAAATTTGCAAGCTTACACTTTTGGTTATAAGATTTACAAATTATGTGATAATGGACCATAAATTACACATACAGGGTTGATTTAAAGGGATACTTATCCCCTACCGGCAGAGCCGGGTTACTAATGTACACGGAACAGGAGTAAAGGATGTCCCGCATAGAAGTTTTGGAAGAACAGTGTAAGGGCTGTCTGCTCTGCACTACTGTCTGTCCAAAAGAAATTATAAGGCAATCCGAGCGTTTCAATCATCATGGCTATAAAGTAGCCGAGGTTCCAGCTGAAGACATGGAAAAATGCATCGGCTGCTCTTCATGTGCCATGATGTGTCCGGATATCGCTATCAGGGTCTACAGGACCGTGAAGCCGAAAGGAGAAACTAAAGATGCCTAACAGTGAAAGAATCTTTATTAAAGGAAACGAAGCAATAGCACGCGGAGCAATAGCCGCAGGATTAAAATGCTATTTCGGTTATCCCATAACTCCGCAAAATGATATTCCAGAGTTTATGTCTGCTGCTCTTCCTGCCATAGGTGGAGAATTTGTGCAGGCAGAAAGCGAAGTTGCAGCATCCAACATGCTCATCGGCGCAGCAGCCACCGGAACAAGATGTATGACATCATCTTCAAGTCCGGGAATATCACTTAAACAGGAAGCCATAT
This sequence comes from Maridesulfovibrio bastinii DSM 16055, assembly GCF_000429985.1. Classification (NCBI taxonomy): domain Bacteria; kingdom Pseudomonadati; phylum Thermodesulfobacteriota; class Desulfovibrionia; order Desulfovibrionales; family Desulfovibrionaceae; genus Maridesulfovibrio; species Maridesulfovibrio bastinii. Next base: position 126,471 of record NZ_AUCX01000009.1, on the reverse strand, counting down.
CATACCTCGCTGGAAGCCAGCTTCCGGCTGTCGTTGTCAATATGACCAGAGGCGGACCGGGTCTTGGAGATATCGGTCCGAGTCAGGGTGACTATTTTCAGTCTGTCAAAGGCGGAGGCCATGGTGATTACCGCATGCTGGTAATTGCTCCGAGCACCTGTCAGGAAGCATACGATACAGCCATCAAAGCATTCGACCTTGCATATAAATACCGCAATCCGGTTATGATTCTGGGTGATGCCATTCTTGGGCAGATGAAAGAGCCTGTCACAACATGGACACCTGATCATATAGATGATCACAATTCAGACAACTGGTGCCTGACAGGAGCTGACGGCAGGGATTCACATATCCTTAGATCTCTGTTCCTCGGTGAAGGTGAGCTTGCAGCCCACAACATAATGCTTGAAAAAAAATACAAAAGCATGGAAGCCGAGATTGATCAGGAAATGTTCGAGTGTGAAGACGCAGAGCTTATTGTAGTTGCTTACGGTTCCATCGGCAGAATAGTTAAAAGTACAATCCGCAATCTCAGGAAAAAAGGATACAAAGTAGGCCTGTTCCGGCCGATAACTCTTTACCCGTTCCCCTCGGAAGCAATGAAAAAACTTGCTCTGGCCGGGAAAAAATTCCTTACAATAGAACACAACCTCGGACAGATGGTTGAAGATGTCAGACTGAGCATACGCACAATTACCGACTCCGACTTCTTCGGCTTCTATCCCGGCAACCTGCCTACCCCGGATGATTTTGAAGACCCCATACTCAAAAGCATGGGAGGAAAATAAAATGACCGCACTTCAGGAAAAACTTGTTTTTGACAAATCCGACTGCATTGCGGACCGAGTCACCCATTATTGCCCGGGATGTCAGCACGGAGTGGCCCACAGACTGGCAGGCGAACTGCTGGATGAGATGGGACTGAGCCAAAAGACTCTGCTGGTGACCAGCATCGGCTGCTCGGTATTTTTATACAACTATCTCAATCTGGACAGTGTGGAAGCCCCTCATGGAAGGGCTCCGGCGGTGGCCACAGGCGTTAAACGTTCCTGCCCGGACAAGTTTGTGCTTTCTTATCAGGGAGACGGCGACCTTGCCTCTATCGGAATGGCTGAAATCATGCATTGCGCCAACAGAGGAGAAAAGGTTTCTATAATTTTTGTAAACAACACTGTTTACGGAATGACCGGCGGACAGATGGCCCCGACAACCCTTGAAGGGCAGAAGACTACAACATCACCGGCCGGAAGAAATCCTTTGAAAGAAGGCATGCCTATCAAAATGTCCGAGATAATTGCCACTCTGGGTGGAACCGCCTATTGCGCCAGAGTAGCACTCAACAACATTAAAAATATCCGTCAGGCCAAAAAGGCTTTGAAAAAAGCTTTTGAAGTTCAGGTTAACGGGCTTGGATTCGGATTCGTCGAAATTCTTTCAACATGTCCAACCAACTGGAGGATGACTCCTGTTCAGGCCAATGAAAGAATTGAAAACGAGATGATACCTTATTTCCCGCTTGGAGTTTATAAGGATATTACAGCCGGAGAGGAGGTATAAGATGAGTAGATATCTTGATACCATCATCGCCGGATTCGGCGGACAGGGTGTAATGCTTATAGGAAACCTGCTTGCATACTCCGGTATGCATGCCGGACTTAACGTTACATATATTCCTGTTTACGGTCCGGAAATGCGCGGCGGAACCGCAAACTGCACGGTTGTAATTTCTGAAGAAGAAATAGGATCTCCAATCATCCGCAGACCACTCAGCCAGATTATCATGAACCGCCCTTCTCTGGACAAGTTCCAGCCTGAACTTGTGGATGGAGGAGTACAGGTAATCAACTCGTCTCTGGTAGAACCTGAGTTTGCAGACACCACCAGAGTGAAGTCTGTTTTTGTCAATGCAAATGAAATTGCCGATGAAATAGGCAGTACCCGCATGGCCAATATGGTTGCACTGGGGGCCTATATAAAATCAACAGGTATCATTGAACTGCAATCTGTACTGGACAGCCTTCCGAATGTGATATCTGCCCATTACAGCCACATGATACCAAAGAATGCGGAAGCACTTAAAGCAGGTTTTGACGCAGTTTAACAAAATCTAAACCAGACTTTGAATCAGCAGGCCGGCCGGAACCGTAATTAAACGGACAGGTCGGCCTTTTTGTAACAGTGGTACCTTAGAACACAATCATCAACAGTATATTTACAAGTGCAGACCAACGGTATGCATCCCGGCAGGGACACTCGACTTAGTCCAGAATTTAAAGAAGCATCAGCCAAGTTGAAAATTTGACGGTTTAAAATTATGATTTCTATGATGTGTTCTGGAGTAAGACCCGGCAAACATTTTGACCAAAGCAGACTGTTATAGACTCTTGTAGAATATTATAACTGCTGATTTCTCTTAAATTCACCCGGAAATAAATTTTTCAGCCATTTTAAATTTATTAGACCTATAACAGACAGTTAAAACATCTGTTTTAAGCGTTTTAAATTTAAAAAAAGACCCATGATCTGCGAAGATCATTAAAATACAGCAGGAGACTGATATGGGCTTTTTACTACCAAAGAAACTTTTTGGAATTATAGGCTACCCTCTAGGACATAGCCTCAGCCCTTTATTGCACAACTGGGGATTTTCCAGAACAGGAATTGAAGCGGTCTATATGTCATGGCCACTGCAACCGGAGAAAATTGAAGATTTCATGAACGGCCTTAGATGCCTCCCGATTTCCGGTGCAAGCGTAACCATCCCCCACAAACTCTCAGTGCGTAAATTTATAGATATGGAAACGGAAAGGGCCACAAGCGCAGGGGCTGTTAATACACTTTACTGGGATGGAGAAAAACTTGTTGGTGACAACACGGATGTTGCCGGTTGCTACACACCGCTTATGCCCTACCGTGATAAAATAGAAAATGCTCTGATTCTAGGTGCCGGAGGAGCGGCAAGAGCAGCTGTCAGCGGATTAAAGATACTCAAAATTAAAAACATAAGCATAACCAACCGCACGGCTGAAAAAGCTGAAAAGCTGGCTGAAGAATTTAATATCACCAAAGTTGAATGGGATGACCGTGGAAAAACTAAATATGATCTAATCATAAATTCCACTCCACTCGGTATGTCAGGCGAAAGAGTAACGCTATGTCCGATGTTGATGGAAAACATTGATGAGAACACGATTGTCTATGATCTGGTTTACAATCCCCTTAAGACAGTACTTTTGCACGAAGCTGAAAAAAGAGGGGCCACGACAATAAGCGGTCTGGAAATGTTTCTGCATCAGGGATTGGAACAATTCAGAATCTGGACCGGAAAAGAACTGGACCCGGCAGAAGCAAGAAAACTTCTTCTGGAACAGTTAAAATAAATCCGAACGGCAAATAATCCTGCAACAAACCCCAGACCAGATCACACAACAAAAATTGAGATTAAAAAAGCCGGTCCGTTATATAACGGACCGGCTTTTGAATTTATATCTTAAAAACTCTGCTAACGCACATAAACCTTGATCTTGTCACCGGGTCTCAAAATACTCTTTGAGCTGAGACTGTTCCACTTCATAAGTGCGCTCACCTTTACACCGAATCTTCTGGCGATTGCCCAGAGATTGTCACCGCGTCTTACACGGTAGTTTACAACCTGTGTTTTAGCCTCGGCGGCCTGACTTCTGGTCAGCTTGGTCTCACTTGCCGAGGAATCAGGTATATACAGTTTCTGACCAATTTTAAGGCTTGAGGAACGCAGTCCGTTAGCCCTCTTAAGGGTATTAACACTTACCTGATAGCCTCTTGAAATACTCCAGAGGGTATCACCGCGTCTTACTCTGTAATTAGCCCTTTTCTGAGCATAACGGCGAGTTGTTGTTCTGCTTGCAAAAGTTCTTTTAGAACCTCTGCCTGGTATCATCACATAATGTCCGGGTCTAAGCAGATTAGAACGGGTATTGTTGACACTTTTGAGAACTCTTACAGGAATACCGCTCCTGCGGGCAATTCTGTACCATGAATCACCACGACGGATTTTATAACGGCTGTATCCTGCAAAAGGACGTGATCCCGGACTAGAAATATATTCTGAGGCATCAGCCTGCAAAGCAACGGGAAGATGCACATTACTCTTTGAATCCGGCGGGCTGACCTGACGGCGGAAATGGGGGTTGTATTTCAAGAACTCTTTCCATTTCAAACCACAGGCATTTGCAAGAGCCAGTAAATCCGTTCCACCCGGAACCTTGAGATGCACCATTTTAGGAGCAGCGTCCCAGTCAATCTTCTGAAAATCAAGTTCGGTAAGGTTCTTAAATATCTTAGAAATAGCTATGAATTTAGGAACATAGTTTTTCGTTTCCTTACGCAGACGGTGGCGATAGCTCAGTTTGTGATTCATGCGGGTCAGTTCAAAGAAATTTTCACAACCTGTTTTTTTCAAGGCTCTGGAAATTTTACCCTCACCGGCATTATAAGCAGCAAAAGCCAGATACCAGTCTCCGAACATTTCATGAAGATCGGTAAGATATTTTATCGCAGCTTTAGTTGATTCATAAGGGTCACGACGCTCATCAACCCACCAGTCAACACGCAGACCGTACTTGCGCCCGGTATATGGCATGAACTGCCACATTCCAGCAGCGCCTACACGGGAATAGGCCCATGCATTGTATCCGCTTTCAGCAAAAGGAAGCATGGCAACATCCTGCGGCAGACCGTTTTCTGAAAGCTGCTCACGCACATAGGGCAGAAAGTTTTCAGCCCTGTCCAGCCAGCGGGCAAAAGTTTTGCGCGCTTTATGGGTGAAGAATGTAAAATACTGCTGAACCTCTTTGGTATCATGCTCATTGAGGTTGAATTCTATGCCCGAGTCTGAAAGAAGGACCTTGTGTTCCTGAGGAGTCAGATTTTCACTCTGCTCTTTTACGTCGGAAGGAGAAGGATCAACCTCCGGTTCAAGGACCTCGGCTCCGGAATCAGGAAGATCTGTTTCAGATACTTCTGTGGCATTTGTGCAGACATTAAGAGAGGGATCAACCGGAGCAGTTTTTTTAGGAGCACAACCTGAAAAAATAAGTAGAAAAATAAAAATAGGCAGCATGAACGCCGAAAAACGGTGTTTATAACTGGTGCCTGGCTCATGGCAGAATGTTTTGACTTTTTTCATAAATTATCTGGAAAATGTTTAGATTAAGGGCTGTTACAGGTTAAAAAGTGGACGCAACCCCTTTAAAAACAAGGTTATTAATATAAAAATCCATAGTCTGGATTTATGTAGAGCTACCTGAAAGAAGGACAGTTTGCAATAGAAAAACAAAAGGCTTAGGTTGCCGAAACTCTTGTGCAACAAGGGTTTTCGAGTATTATTTGCACAAACGATGTGAGTGGTGCATAAAATGCAAACGGCCGAAAGGCAAGAGTTGAAACATTAACTTCATACCCACACAAAAGAATGAAAAACAACCAGCACAAAGACGATGGTTCCATAATAGCAGGACGTAAACCGGTACAGGAGATGCTTTTGAATTCTCCCGAAAGGATAGATACGCTCTATCTCCAAAAAGGACGTCAGGATAAAAATTTTGAGCGTACAGTACAACGCTGTAAAAAAAATAAAATTCGCTACAAAATTTCAACAAGAGACGAAATGAACCGCCTTTTCGAAGGAAATCATCAGGGAGTGCTGGCAAGAATAGCAGCCCTGCCCTTTGCCGACCTTGATGACCTTCTGGACAATCTGGCAGATGCGCCCCTGCCGCTGCTGGTCTTTTTAGACAGAGTGCAGGACCCCGGTAACATAGGAGTCTTCTGCAGAACTCTGTATGCCCTTGGCGGCGCGGGAATAGTTGTCGGCAAACATGGTGGAGGCTTTCTCGGAGCTGCAGCCATGAAGGCCAGTTCCGGGGCTTTAAGCAGACTCCCGGTGGCCAGAGCTGTTAATCTGGCTCAGGCTCTGGATAAAGTTGAAGAACGCGGAATTGATATCTACGGAGCCGCGCTAACTGAAGGTTCGGAGTCTGTATATGAGACCGAGCTGCACGGACCGGCTGTACTGGTGCTTGGGAATGAGGAAAGCGGAATAAGACAGGGCATCATGAAAAGATGTCAGAAAAAAATTCATATTCCTTTCAGACGGGAATTCGACTCTTTGAATGTAGCTCAGGCTGGTGCAATCATCGTGAGCGAATTTGCCAGAAAAATTACCCCTGAATAAAAAATTTCAGCACACAGCAAAAAATAAAAAACGGATTGCTTAGAAAACAATCCGTTTTTTTATTTAATTTATGTCTGGATTCATAAAATATCAGCGAATGTAGTTAGGCAGATTTATAAAAACATCTCTCGTAAAAGAAATAAGTTTTTCCATTATCCAAGGAAAAGCAAACAGAAGAGCCAGAAACATGGATACAATTTTAGGAACAAAAGTAAGTGTTGTTTCCTGTATCTGGGTGGCTGCCTGAAGAATACTGACAAGAATACCCACAACCAGACCAACAAGCAGCATCGGAAGTGCCAGAGTCAAGGCAAGTTCTATGGATTGTTTTGCAAACCCTATGACAAATTCTGGGGACATAGCATAATCTCCGTTTTTTCCGAATGCTGAAGTAAAACACTCCGATCAGGCACTAATCCTAAAGATAAGGACCTTGCGGCCCGAAATTCATTGAAAAGTATTAACAAGAGAACCCGTTATCAGGTTCCAGCCGTCAACCATGACAAAAAGCAGAATTTTAAAGGGCAGTGAAACCATTGCCGGAGGCAGCATCATCATACCCATGGCCAACAGGATACTTGCAATAACCATATCAAGAATGAGGAACGGAATATAAATCAGAAAACCTATGGTAAAACCTGTTTTAAGCTCACTTATAGTGAAAGCGGCAACAAGCATAATTGTTGGAACATCTTCCTTGACCTTGGGACGGTTTTCTTTGGTTATGGAGTAAAAAATTGAAAGGTCTTTTTCTCTGGTATGTTTAAAAAGAAATTTTCGAATGGGAACCTGTGCTTTGGTTATGGCCTCGTTAAAACCTATCTCCTCATTAAGATATGGTTGTAATGCAGTGTCATTTATGGCCTTGCCCGTAGGCATCATAATTACAACGGTCATAAAAATAGCAATACTGGCCAGAATCTGGTTCGGCGGCATCTGCTGGGTTCCCATAGCCTGCCGTAAAAAATGAAAGACAATGATAATGCGGGTGAAGGAGGTCATTGTCAGCATGATTGAAGGAGCCATAGCCAGAACAGTCAGCAGGAAAAGAATTTCCAGAGCCTTGGAAACTTCCTCAGGTTCGGTCTGACCGGCAGAAAGCTGCAGAGTCAGATTAGGAATAGTCTGATCCTGCGCAAAAGCGGCTATGGGTATAAGAAGCAGAAGAACCAGTATGCTAAGAAATGGTCCTCTTGTCTTCAAGAACCCCGGCAAAGTCCTCAGTATCTTCATCATCAGCCTTGTCTTTATTTACATCAAGAAGATTAATCCTGTCCTGAGTCACTCCCAGAACAAGTTCACGATCCTTGTACCTGACAACAGCAATATGCTGGCGCGGCCCAAGTGGAAGCCGTTCAACAATTTCGAGATTTCCTTTACGCGATCCGGAAATCATGGAGGCCACATTAAACTTGCGCATGAGGTAATACAAAAGAAGCAGAAGAGCTAAAACCAGACAGAAAGCGGCAGCAACCTTTAAAGAAGCTCCAACCCCGGCATCCGGCAGCATCAATGGTTCTGTTGCGTTAGGCAAGATGTTTCACCCTTTCAATCGGGCTGATGATATCTGTCAGCCTGATACCGAATTTCTCGTTGATGACAACGGCCTCGCCTCTGGCGACAAGCTTACCGTTAACATAAATTTCAAGAGGTTCACCGGCAAGTTTGGTAAGTTCAACAACGGAGCCTGTTCCTATCTGCAAAAGCTCGTTGATGAGCATTTTGGTCCTGCCGAGTTCAGCCGAGACATCAAGCGGAATATCAAGAATAAAATCAAGATCGCGGCGCGATCCGTCATGACGGGGATTCTTGGCTTCGTTAGTGAAATCAGTGAAATCAGCTTCTCTGGTCTGAGTTCTGAGAAATTCCTGTTCTTTTTCTTTTTTTATGCTGTCGCCTTCTTCATTGGCTAAAGCGGCAGCCCACTCATCAGCAAGATTCTGATCTGATGAGCCCCCACCGGAATCTGCTTCAGGTTCATCCTGTTCATTGAGCGCGGCAGCCCATTCGTCAGCTAAATTCTGATCGCTGGAACCTTCATCGTCATCCTGTTCGGCGAGCGCAGCAGCCCATTCATCAGCAAGAGCTTCATCGTCACCACCTCCGGCCTCTCCACCGGTATCATCATCAGAGAGAGCATCCGCCCACTCCTGCGCCAGTTTATCCTGATCCAGATCATCGGCCGCCATTGCTGTTCACCTCTGGCTTTATAAACGGTTAATAAATGCATCAGCCAAGTGTTTTTCAAGAAAATGACACTTCAAGCTGCATGTATTTAAAAGCAAAAAAAAGGTTAACACCTTCAATTTACTAATCATTACCAACAATAACAATCCTTTTTAAAAATCAGAAAAAGGACCGCCCTAAAACAATGCATTAAGTTAAGCAATAATCGTGCTACTGAATAACCATATCAGTAAAATAGACCTGCAAAACTTTTGAACCACCCATGATCTGATTCAACCTGTCAACAATTTCCTTCTTTAGAAGAATCTTGTTCTCCATTGTGGAAAGGTCCTGATATGTCTTGCTTGAAAGCAGCAGAATGAGGGCATCCTTAACCATCGGCTGCTTTTTATTAAGCTCGGCTGTAGCTTCCTCGCTTACAACTTCAACATCAATTCCCAGCTTCAGATATCTGCGTCCGAGAGGATCGGCAAGATTGACTACAAATGTCGGAAGACTGACTGTGAATCCCGAGCCGGGTATTGCGGCCTGATTCTGAGCTCCTTCCTCAGCCTGTTCTTCCTGCTGCTGTTCTGCAGCGGGTTTATCTTCAGGAGTCCCAGCAAAAAACTTCAGGTAGGCAAAATATCCGCCACCACCAAGGGCTAGCAAAAGGATCAGAAGAATAATCCATTTCAAAAGTCCACTTTTCTTCTTAGGCTCCTGACCGTTTTCTTCAGCCATACCGACAGCTCCTCATTTTTTGGGAAATTATGAATATCCACCCATCATGGGTGTAGTTTTAATTAATATCTCAACGCGCCTGTTCTGCGCTCTTCCCTCAGGTGTCCTGTTACTTACCATAGGATAAGTCGGACCGTAAGCAGAAACACTGAACCTCTGATTCCGCAATCCTCTGCTCACAAAATATGTCAAAACCGAAATTGCACGCTTTCCTGACAATTCAAAGTTGTCAGGGCTCATTCCGCCGACATCATCAGTATATCCGGAAATATTAACATCGGCATTTCCAAGATACTCCAGAATGGGAACAATCTGCTCCAGAAGCATTTCCGCGCTTTTATCAAGTGTAAACGAACCAAGAGGATACAGCAGCTTATCGGTAAGCACCAGAGCCACACCCTCAGGCCGGGCAAGGACTTTAAGATTTTCATTTAGAGTCGATTTAGAAATATCAGGGGGTATCTTATCATCAGGAAACAGCAGATCTTTTATTCTCTGCTGCTTTTCCAGAACTTCCCACGGACGTTCAATCATCTCAGCAATTATCTTGGCCTTCACCGAAAGTCTTCCTGAACCTCGCTTTTCAAGAAACCCAAGTTCCGCCGGATTGATGGTTACACGGGTAATAAAGCTCTGATCCATTGAGGACATACTTAGCAACAGCACAAAAAAAGTCAAAAGCAGGGTCACAAGGTCCGAAAAGGTAACCAGCCAACCGCCCCCGGCTTCTTCTGCTTTTTTTTCTTTACGGGCCATGGTCAATTCCCCGGATTAGCTGGAGGCTGTTCAGATTCTTCTACAGGAAAAACAAAACCTTTATAGTCGAATTCATCAGACTTCTGTTTCCCCTTAACATCCGGGACGATCTTCTTGAGCTCCTTCTCCACTTTTACGCTGCGTTTATCCAGCACTATATCAACCCTGCGGTTGGACCTGCGCCCTTTCGGGGTTGAATTTGGATAATGGGGCCTGAATTTCCCAAAAGCCTCTATTTTGAGCATTTCAGGCTTTATACCACCTGCCACAAGAAACCTGTAAACGGATAAAACCCTGCCCAGAGAAATTCTCCATGAAACATCCGGATTGAGGTCCTTATCAGCCACGCGGTAATCTTCACCCAGTTCATCACGAAGAGTGGAAGTATGACCTGCCAGCAGCAGCGGAGAGGTGACATTTTTTAAAACAGGAATAACTGTCCGTAGAATATGTCTGCCATCAGCGGAAATGGTCAGACTGTCAGGCTCAAATAAAACATCAGCTCCGATAGAGAGAACCTGAACGAAACGGCTGGATTCAAATTTCAGATCTTCTTCGGCATATTCCCAGAGAAGTGGTTTTATAGGCTCCAGATTCTCTTCAAGTTCAAAAGCTCCAGAGGAGACGGTACGCCGTGTATCTTTTGTTGAAAGGACATCATATCCATGATGTCCGAAGCCGAAAGTACCGAAAATTGAGCCGAGGACAACAAGCTTGCGACGCTCATCGACCTTGGCCATACTCACAAGCAGAACGAAAAAGGTGAGCATAAGCGTCATAAGGTCTGTAAAAGTGATGAGCCACAAAGGGACTCCGCCACTCTCTTCCTTTTTCTTTTTTCTGCCCATGCTCCTCCTCGGGTGCCGTTAGCGTATCGGCAGCTAAGACCGATTGCGGCTCAATAGAATTATGAGACTTCTTTACGGCTTTTGGGAGGAAGAAAGCTGTTCAGCTTTTCCTCAATAATTTTAGGATTTTCACCTTTTGAAATTGAAATTATACCTTCCATGACCATTTCCCTTAGCAGAACTTCTTCCTTGCTCCTTGTTTTCAGCTTTCCAGACATTGGAGTAAAAACAAGGTTGGCAAGAATAGCACCATACAAAGTGGTGAGAAGGGCAACAGCCATAGCAGGACCGATGGTGCTTGGATCACTCATTGTCTGGAGCATCTGCACAAGTCCGATAACAGTACCGATCATGCCCATTGCAGGAGCGAACTCAGCAAAAATTTTAAGAATTTCGGCACCGGTTTCATGCCTGCTTTCAAGATACTGAATTTCTGTTTCCAGAATCTCCTGAATAACCTGCGGTTCTAGACCGTCAACTGTCAGTTGAAGCCCTTTACGCAGGAAATCGTCTTCAATGCTTTTTAAAAGAGGCTCAAGGGAAAGGATACCTTCACGGCGGGCTCTATTTGCAAAATCCATGAATTTAGCAATGATATCGGCCGGGGACTCAAGGCTTGAAAACAGAGTCTTTTTAATAACCCCGACAACACCAAGCACATGTCCAAGTGGATAGTTTACCAGAGAGGCACCGATAGTACCCCCGATAACAATCAATGCCGAAGGGACCGATATAAAAATACCGAGGGGGCTACCTACAAGAATAGCGGCAAGAACGAGTCCGAAAGAAAGTATAGTTCCTATTATGGTCGCAAGATCCATACCGCGGTCCTTCCATTGCTTTTATTCATTACACGGCTTGATTAAACCGGCCGCTTACCGAAAATCCTTGTTCCTATTCTGACCATTGTTGCGCCTTCTTCGATAGCCGACACATAATCATCAGTCATACCCATGGACAAATGGGGGAGCGAAATACCGAGATCTTTCTCAAGTTTTTCCTTAAGCTCCCTCAGCCTGCGGAAATACGGTCTGGACGACTCTGAATCTCCAAAAAAAGGTGGCAGACACATCAGCCCTTGGAGTTCCAGACCTTCAAATTCCATGACTTCTTCAGCCAAATTCTGAAGCATCTTTTCACTGACACCGCTTTTCTGTTCCTCTCCAGCAGAATTAACCTGTAAAAGAATATTCTGCTTTACTCCGAGTGCAACAGCTTTTTTATTTAACAGGCCTGCAAGTTTGGAAGAATCCACACTATGCACCAGAGAAAAATTACCTGCTACATATTTAGCCTTTTTACTTTGAAGGCCGCCGATAAAATGCCACTCGATATCAAGAGCCGAAAGTTCTTCACTTTTGGCAACTGCTTCCTGAACATAAGATTCTCCGAACACTCTATGCCCGGCTTTAAAAAGAATCTCCACATCACTTGCCGGGTGAAACTTTGATACAGCAACAAGCTGTATTTCATCAGGTTTCCGTCCGGCTTTTTCCGCAGCCCTGTCTATCTCACTCTTAACTTCACCATAATTGCGAAGCAGTTCCTTTTCTCTGTTCTCCATTGCAGTGCCATAAAACCTTATAAGGTCTGTTTATATAAATTCGGTAGATTATATTAAAATCTTTAATAAAAATAAAAAAAATAACTAAATATGTTTATTCCCCAAGACCGATGGTCCTCAAAAATCCGCTGTCTTCAGTCCAGCCCTCTCTGACTTTTACCCAGAGTTCGAGCATAACCTTCATATCAAGAAGCTCTTCAAGTTCCTTGCGGGCTGAAGTTCCGATTTTTTTCAGATTCTGTCCCTGACGGCCTATGATCATACCCTTATGGTTCTTTTTGGAAGTATAAATCACAGCCCCGATATGGACCAGATTACGTTCCGGCTCTTCCTGCCAGTTTTCAATTTCAACTGCGGTTGTATAAGGAAGTTCCTGCTGGAGACTTAAAAACAGTTTTTCACGGACTGTTTCCGAAGCCATGAAACGTAGCGGAACTGTTGAAACCTGATCATCAGGAAACATTGGAGCACCCTCAGGAAGAACCTCTTCGAGACGGTTCAGAAGGACATCAGTGCCATCACCCTTTAAAGCTGAAACAGGGAAAAATTCAGCCTCGGGAAACATCTCCTGAGCTTTTTGCATTACCGGCAGAAGATTGGCTTTATCCTTGACCTTATCAACCTTGTTCACTGCCACAAAAAGATTCCGTCCCGGACCTGAAACAGGTTTCACCAGCGGACTTAAATCCTTTTCCATGAGGTGTGGTTTCGAAGCATAGAGTGAAGCATCGAACAACACGACCACGGCATCGGAATTATTCAGAGCCTGCCATGCGGAATCAAGAAGGAAGCGGTTCATTCTTCCTCTGAGCCTGTGGATTCCCGGTGTATCAAGAAAGACTATCTGCGAATGATCAGTACTTAATATTCCGTTGATTCTATTACGGGTAGTCTGGGGTTTGGGTGATACAATGGCAATCTTCTGACCCATGTAATGATTCATAAGAGTGCTTTTACCGGCATTCGGCGGTCCAAGCAGGGCCACCCATCCAAATTTAAATTCTGACATTATTATTCCCTGAGCAGTTTAATTCCGCTCTATTTATTAATTTATAATGAAAAACCAGCCGGCTATACAAACTGCCACCTGCTGCCAGTTCAAAATAAACCGCTGCAGGCATGAAAGCAATTGTTACTATTGATAACGGCCGACCGTTGTTATTGTCTGAAATCAGAACAGCAAAAACTATTCTTCGCCCTCATCGGTGTAGCCGCAGCCTTTTTCCGGACAGGCTATGTGCTCACCCTTGGCGCGGGTAACTTTTTTAACCAGCACGGGATGTCCGCATTTTGGACAGGGACCGTCAATAGGTTCATACCATACTGCGTAATCACAGTCTGGATATTTGCTGCATGAATAAAAAATCTTACCGCGCCTTGAACTCTTTTCCACCAGCTCGCCTTCGCATCCTTCCCTCGGGCATTTAACTCCCGTGGAATATGGCTCTGCATGCTTGCAGTCCGGATAATTGGAGCAGGCTATAAAGCGGCTTCCGGTTCTGGCTCGCTTGATTATCAGATCACCACCACAGTCAGGGCACTTGCCTACGACTTCCGGTTCATCTGTTTTAACGAGTTCGATTTTACCGTCATCATCACGTTTGAAATTCTTAATATTTCTGCACTCAGGATAACCTGAACAACCCAGAAATTCACCGCGGCTTGAGCGTTTGACGACCATAGGCTTGCCGCATTTATCACAGGTAATTCCGGTTTCTTCAGGGGCCTGATCTTCCAGAACAACTATTTTACCCTTTTCATCACGGGTGAAATTAGTGATGTTTTTACAATCAGGATATGCTGAACAACCGAGGAACTCACCGGTACGGCCAAATTTAATGACCATGGGTTCTCCGCATTTATCGCAGGTTATCCCGGTATCCTCTCCGCCGCGTTTCATTTCTTTTTTGGCAGTCTCGAGAGTGGGATAAAAACCTTCGGCAAAGTGCTTCATGAGTTCAGTCCACTGAACTTTACCCTCAGCCACATCATCAAGCTGCCCTTCCATGGAGGCGGTAAAACCTACATCCATAAGTTCCTTGAAATGATTACTGAGCTGATCACTTACAACTGATCCGAGTTCTGTCGGAACAAATTTCTTTTCTTCAAGATTAACGTATCCACGGTCCTGAATAGTGGAAATAATCGCAGCATAAGTTGAAGGACGGCCTATGCCTTTTTCCTCCAGCTCTCTGACCAGGGAAGCTTCGGAATATCTTGCGGGCGGCTGCGTGAATTTCTGTTCCTTGTTGATGCTTTCAACTTTCAGCTCTTCACCTTTTTCCAGCTTAGGAAGCTCTACCAGCTTATCATCAGCTGTTTTGCCCATAACTCTCATAAAACCCGGAAAAAGGAGACGCTCGCCTTTAGCACGCCAGAGAGTATTTTCAGCTTCAACTTTAACAAGTGTATCCCAGAAACGGGCAGATTCCATCTGTGAAGCAGTAAATCTTTTCCAGATCAATTCATAAAGTCTGAACTGGTCTGCAGGGAGAAACGGTTTCACCTGTTCCGGCTGTATGGTTACATCAACCGGTCTGATGGCTTCATGAGCGTCCTGAGCACTGCCCTTGGTTTTATATACTCTGGCCTTGGAAGGATAAAATTCTTTGCCGTATTTTTCGAGAATAAGCTTTTTGGCGGCATCACGGGCTTCATCCGCAATACGCACAGAGTCGGTACGCATGTAGGTGATAAGCGCAGTAGTACCTTTTTCGCCAAGCTCGACACCTTCATAAAGACGCTGAGCAATCGTCATAGTCCTTTTGGCGGAATATCCCAGTCTGCGGTTTGCTTCCTGCTGTAGGGTAGAAGTAATATAGGGAGGCTGTGGACTGCGTTTACGCTCTTTTTCCGTCAGGCTTTCAATTTTAAAGGTAGCTTTGGAAAGGACTTTTTCAAGGGCTTCTGCTTCCTCGCCGGAACCTATGGAAACCGGTTTTCCGTCAACTTTCCAGAGATCTATTCCGAAAGGAGGAGGATTTACACCTGCAACAGTAGCCTTGAAGAGCCAGTATTCCTCAGGCACGAATGCACGTCTTTCCTTCTCACGCTCGACAACAAGCTTCAAAGCTACAGACTGTACACGCCCTGCGGAAATGCCACGCTTGACCTTCTTCCAGAGAATAGGAGAAATTTTATATCCGACAAGCCTGTCGAGAATACGGCGCGCCTGCTGGGAATCAAAGAGCTTCTCATTCAGAGGACGGGGATGTTCCAGAGCTTCCCTTACAGCTTTGGCTGTAATTTCGTTAAACTGAATTCGACTGATATTATCGTTAACATCCTTCAATATGTTTGCAACGTGCCAGCCTATGGCCTCCCCCTCGCGGTCGGGGTCAGGCGCCAGAAAAACATGGTCGGCTTTGGCGGCGGCCTTCTTCAGTTTATTAACAACATCTTCCTTTCCGGGAATGATCTGGTACTCGGGGGTAAAATCGCCTCCTTCATCAACTCCCAGTGAACTTTTAGGCAAATCACGCACATGGCCGACTGATGCGGCTACCTGGTAATTCTTACCCAGAAATTTGCTGATAGTTTTTACCTTTGCCGGGGACTCAACAATAATCAGGTCTTTGCTCATAAGTTGGAGCCTATAACCATCCAAAGCCCACTATGCAACCTCTAATCTTGCAGAGAAGGCATCTTAAACCATGTAAAAAAAGACCTAACGGTCCGTTTTACATTGATTAATAATCAGGATGGTATGAGTTTTTTCAATTCATCCATCAGAGGCAAAAGCTTTTCCACCCCATGTGCATTTTCCACAGTTCTAGCCTCAAGCTCAAGCTTTTTGGCCGTAACACTCATTTCCGGAAGCCCGAATGTCTTTGCAGTCCCGGCAAGGGCATGAGCCTTGCGATACAGTGCTTCAAGATCTGTATCAGAAGAGCCTGCAATGTATGCTTCAAGACACGCTTCAATCTCAGCCACCCGACTTCCGGCGTTGGCTGCATATTTCTTATTCAGCGCATCAAGTTTATCTTTAAGACTAGGCATAAAAGCCTTCCACTACAATTTAATGTAATTTAAATAACACTTTCAAATAAAGGGACGATAATCCTTTCCGCAACACTGTGCAAACCAATACAACAGCACGCAATCAGACCATATAAAATATGTTGATGAATTAATTCACTATAACATCACCATAAACCTGAAACCTTAAGTAACATATAACCCCCTGCTGGAAAACCTTTCCACAGGGGGTTATTATATCGTAACTTATTTTTAGGAAATTATTCTATTTCGAAGATTTTTCCTCATCACGCGATCTTATTTCAGCTCTTTTAATCTTGCCGCTTATTGTTTTCGGAAGTTCAGCCACATATTCTATAACACGAGGATATTTATATGGAGCTGTTTCCTTTTTCACATGATTCTGAAGTTCTTTTGTCAGTGCTTCAGTTCCTTCGAATCCGTCAGCAAGGACAATTGTCGCTTTGACAGCCTGCCCCCTTACGGGATCAGGAACACCTGTGATAGCTGCTTCAACAACCGCTTCATGGGTAATCAAAGCACTCTCGACCTCAAAGGGTCCGATTCTGTAGCCGGAACTTTTGATAAGGTCATCGGTACGTCCGAGAAACCACAGATACCCGTTTTCATCCTTCCAGGCTTTGTCTCCAGTATGATACCAGCCATCAACAATGGCTCTGGCGGTTTTATGGGGTTCATCAAGATACCCGGTAAAAAGGCCTACAGGACGCTCGGGGTCAACTCTGATGCAGATCTCGCCTTCTTCACCGTCAGGGCAGGGTTTTCCTTCGGAATCACGAAGCACAATATCCCATCCGGGAACAGGCTTTCCTATGGAACCGGGTTTAGGCTCCATAAACGGAAATGTTGCTATCTGGAGAGTGGTTTCAGTCTGGCCGTAGCCTTCGTAAATACTCAGCCCGGTAGCTTCCTTCCACTGTTCAAAAACAGAATAGTTAAGAAGTTCACCGGCTGTGGTGCAGTGACGCAAGGAGGAAAGATCATACTGTGAAAGGTCTTCCCTGACCATAAATCTGAAAACTGTAGGCGGAGCGCAGAAAGTTGTGATCTTGTGCTCGGACATAATGCTCAGCAGCTTGGCAGGATCGAATTTTCCACGAAAATCCCAGACAAATGCAGTTGCACCGGCCATCCACTGACCGTAAAATTTACCCCAGACGGCTTTTCCCCATCCGGTGTCAGCAACAGTCAGATGCAGGTCTCCGGGTTCAAGGTCATGCCAGTAAACACCGGTAAGGTAATGGCCCATTGCATATTTATGGGTATGCTCAACCATTTTCGGATGCCCTGTTGTTCCGGAAGAGAAAAATATCAATAGCGGATCGTCATCACAGGCAGCATCTTCCGGGCGCGGAAAGCTGTCATCTACTCCTTTGCAGATTTCAGTTAATGACAGCCATCCGTTTTCAGCCGTATCACTTCCGGCCTCTATCAGAACATCAAGACTGGGGCAATTTTTACGGGCTTCCTCAATACGGTCTGAAACAGAATTCTCAACAATAACTGCTTTAATTTTTGCAAAATTAACTCTGAATTCAATATCATGCGGGGTCAGCAGATTAGGAGATGGTACAGGCACAGCTCCAAGCTTATGGCAGGCCAGCATTGAAACCCACCAGTCTATGCGGCGGTAAAGGATAATCATAACCCGGTCGCCTTTACGCAGCCCTGTTGCAGCCAGAGCATTGGCCAGCCGTGAAGATTCCCTGCTGAAATATTCAAAATCAAGATCGGTACGCTTACCGTTGTCATCAACATGTACCATTGCCAGCCGGTCAGGCTCATTTGCGGCAACGTCATCTACAAAATCAAATGCAAAGTTGTATTTTTCCGGAATCTCAACTTTGTATTCCTTACAAAACTCCTCGTAGGAGCTGTATTTCTTTTTCTGCATCTTTATTACATTCTCCTCGAACGAAAAACATCCGAAACTAATCAGTTAAACAGCAACTAATAAATGAAACCGGTTGGTACCGCTGCCATTTTTAAACCAAAACAAAATCTTGTTAAAATGATTATGCTAAAGGATAACATCCAGCATACGCGCAGTTACGCCATTCAAACCGCGCAGCGCATGAGGTGTTTTCGAATCAAAATAGAGGGAATCACCTTCATTCAGAATAATAATATTTTCATCAAGCCTTAGCTCAAGAGAACCATCAAGAACGTAAATAAATTCCTGACCCTGATGTGAAGTAAAATTCAAAGCTGAAGAGTCCTTAGGCGGCACATCAATTAAAAACGGTTCCATTCTGCGCCCGACAAACGCAGGTGCAAGATTTTTGTAATCGTAGTCTTTACGGCGGTCAACACTAAGACCTTCGCCATTTCTGACAACAGTATAATTGGTCAGGTGGGCCTCCATGCCTGAAATGAGAACTGTAAGTCCAACTCCGCACACTCTGGCAACGTTCATTAAATAACTGACCGGAATTTCTTCCTTACCTGATTCATAGAGACTCACTTCATCAGGAGTGACCCCTGTTTTTACAGCAAGCTCATCAACACTCATTTCAACAGCATTTCGAAGCTCCCTTAATCTTGGGGCTATTTCTTCATAAGCATGATTTTCCGCAGTCATCTAAAAACTCCGAGTAAGCTAGAATTACAAAACGATAATCCGGTATTCTTAACCGAAAATCCTCACTTCACGCATCGGAAACATCGTCCAAAACACAGCGGTGTCTACCTGAAAAGTAAAATCAGCCCGGCTTGGAACAACTTATAAAAAGCATCTACCTGAAATAATGCACCCTTGAAAATACCCTGCACAGCAATAAAACAATAAATTTACATAAGTATGACCGTTTATGCCGGTAGGACTGAATCAGTAATAATTTATAATATATATTTTATAAATTAGAGAGAGTACTTACATTAGATAAATTGGAAAGTCATCACCATAAAAATAAGTGACTAGACCTTAAAAATGGCTCTAAAAAGAGTACTCCCAGTGAATGAGCCCATCAAGGCTAGCCTAATCTTAATACTTTATGTTAATTAAAGTTTCCGAATGTGGGTACATTCGCATCATGTAAGTTGATTTTAAGAGGTATAAAAAGTGTCCACTCCTTCTACAAACATTGAACGAGAAAAAATCAAAGGTATTTTTTCAAGTCAGACTGTACAGAAAATAGGTACAGGTACCACGGTCCGTAGAACGATCAGTAAAATGTACTGGCAGGCAGAAGAGCTGGACTCCGGTGCAATCGAAATACAGGCCTTGAACACCAGCTACATACCTGCCGGACCGAAGAAGGAAATAAGCAAAGAAGAATTTCTGTCTAAATATTCACCTGAACCGGAATTCTATGTCTCAACAGTCTACCCCAAAATGCAGGAGCTGAATTCGACCATCCAGCGTGGTGAAAAAGCACGTCAGGCCGGGGCGACATATTCAGCTGAATTTGAATTTCAAAAGGCTATCGGAGTTGATGCGGACAATGTAAAAGCAAACTTCGGGCTTGGTCTTACATACATGGAGCGTGGAGAAACCCACAAAGCAAATGATATTTTTGAAAGACTGGTGAAACTTGATGCAGCTTTCAAACAGGAACACAAACACCTGTTTAATGAATTTGGAATTAACTTAAGAAAGACAGGTATGCAGGATCAGGCTATAGATTATTATAACCGAGCCCTTGAAATGTCCTCAAGGGATGAAAACCTGCATTATAATATGGCCAGAGCTTACTATGAAAAAGGCGAATTAAAATCATGCATAGAACATCTGGAAAAAGCTCTGGAAATCAATCCTGAACATGAAGAAGCCCAGAAATTTCTGGACTACGCTAAAAAAATGCAGAGCCAGAACGCTCAGAGATAATTATTTTTTTTCAAGAAGGGCAGAATACAGAAACTCGTTTAATCCTGAATCTTCCGGTGTCGACCACTCATTTACAACTTCGGCATCAGGTGTACGCGCAATAAATTTGCTGATCTGACTTTCATTCTCGTCCGGGTTCAGCGTGCAGGTGATATAAGCCAGCTTACCGCCCTTTCTTACGGCCTTCCAGCAATTGTCGAGAATTTTAGACTGTAGAACAACCAGAGAATCGGTATCCTCAAGGCTGCGCTTAAATTTTGTATCCGGTCTACGGCTTAAGCCCCCCAGTCCTGAACAGGGAACATCAAGCAAAACAGTACCGAGGCTTTCATCAGCAAGAGGTGGTGCAATTGCCGAAGCCCTGAACTTGGCAAGATCAGGAAGCTCGCTATCAAGCATTGCCAGCCTTCCCTGATGGGGATCACTTGCCAGAACATTCTTAATTCCGGAACGAACAAGATATCTGGACTTTCCGCCACGTCCAGCGCAGGCATCCCAGACCGGAGTATCCCAGGTTAAAGGATCAAGACTTGCCAGAGCCTGTCTTGCTGCATAGCTCTGCCTCACGCACAAATGTCCGGGAAGATCACTGAAACTTTCAGGACGATATCCTGAAGGAAAGGCAAAACCAGCTCCGTCACCTTCGATAAGTTCGGAATCATTAGTGACTGCGTCAGCAACAGAAGCGGCATTTTTGTCACGAACATCCAGCACAAAGCCTGCTGCCGGAGCCTTTATCTGTGCTTTAAGATAATTGTGCGCGGTATCCCGGCCATAGCTTTTAAGCCAGAGATCAACAATCCATTCAGGACAGGAATAGCATGCGGACAACTCTTCCAGCTCGGAATGACTGTTCCTTTTGAAAAAATCTTCATCCAGCCCATCTTCTGAAACTCTGGCCACTTTACGCAGAACAGCATTGGCCAGACCGCCGAGCTTTCCTTTGGAAAAGGCTTTGGCCGCATCAACACCCCAGTCAACCGAGGCATAAGCAGGAACACGGTCCATATGCAGTATTTCATGGGAAGCAAGGCCCAGTATCTGCATAATTTTTACAGGAAGACCCTCAGGGCGCGAAAGAAAACAACCCAGAACTCTGTTGATACGAATCCTCATCCGAAGATAACCGTAAAAAAGTTCCGTAACAAAGCCCCGGTCACGGGAGTCAATATCAGCCGAGCTGAGCACGACATCAAGAGCCGCCTGGGCATCCAGACCGCCGTCAACGGTTTTGGACACACATTCTAATGCCAGCCCACGGGGGCCGGCTATGGAAAATTTTTTACCCATGGCTGCAAGCTCTTTTTGATCTGTTAAAGACCGGTAATAGGAGTAAGTACGGTATTGTTTTCAAGGTCGTCAGGAAGCATGTCAGATTTTATAAACCTGCGTAAAGCTTTTTCAACATCACTCAAAGCCACCTGAGTATCAAGACATGGTCCGTTGGGACGCTCATTAAGCACACCATAGACCGGCAGAGGATATGTATCCTGAATCCCGCTCGAAAGATCACGTTCACAGGCTATGGCGATTATGAGTTTGGGTCTGGTATTAACAACAATGCGTCTTGCAATCGTTCCGCCGGTTGCCACGGCAAAATTAGCACCATACCTGTCACGCAGCTCAAGCAATCCCTTTATGCAGCATTTACCACAACGTTTACAGTTATCAACGTCATAAGTAAGGCGCATATTGCAATGACTGTTCTGAAGACAGTGCGGAGTCAGCATCAGGATCTTATCAGGAGCATAGGTCCCGGCTTCAGTCAGTACCAGCTCGTTGTTAACTTTAATAAATGAAGCCCTGATCCTACGCTTTGAAAGTCCGAAAATTCTTCCAAGCATTGTCATGAGGGGCAAAAAAAGTTTTATAGTCAGCCCTCGTGACCTTTTGGAAAACAAAAAAGTTTTATGAAGAACAATATTGACCAGCAGGCCGGCATAAGCCCAGCAGATCACTAATATAATTAAACCGACCACCAGTCCAAGAATCCACGATGCCCATGACCCGAAAAAGGATATTCCCATAAAAGGAACATACCAGAGCATTCCCAGAAACAGACACAGCAGAAAACTGCACGCAGTTATAAGGCCGATGAAAAGACGTTTTTTAGTATTATCTTTTTCCTGATTCACAGTTCCTTCCCGGTCCGACAGGCCATAGGCCAGAACGAGGTTTTGCCTTTAAAATTAGAGGCGTTTAGACGTGTGAGCTAATCTTTATGCTCAATTATACAGCAGCGTCCAAGATAGCCACAGAGAAAACCCTGAGAATCCATAGCTTTTTTACCAGCCGGCTTGATCTTATCAACAAGATAAATTTTATCGGCGCAGGCTATGCCAAGTATTCCGCCGGGCTGCTCCAGAAGAGTTCCGGGTTTTATTCCCTCGGCACTTTCATCAGAAACCCTGCCGGGATAAATATTAAGACGAAGTTCGTCATTTCCGTCTTCATTTTTCCAGAAAAAATAAGCACCGGGCCATGGATGCATAGCCCTGATCTGATCATGAACTTTACCGGCAGGACGGTTCCAGTCTATCAGGCCATCCTCTTTGCTCAGTTTTGCGGCATAGGTGGCAAGTTCATCATCCTGTTTGAAAACACTCATAGTGCCATCGTCGTACCTCTGCATGGTTTCAATAACCATAGGTCCGCCCATCGCCGCAAGCTCATCATGAATCTTTCCGGCATAATCATCCCAGGCAATTCCTAAAGCATGCTGCAGAAGCATGGGGCCGGTATCAAGTCCGGCTTCCATTTTCATTATGGTTATACCGGTAGCGGCTTCGCCATTTTCAATAGCGCGCTGGATGGGAGCAGCTCCACGGTATTTCGGCAGAAGTGAAGCATGAACATTGATCGGCATGATCTTAGCGCAATCAAGTACATCCTGAGGCAGAATAAGACCGTAAGCGGCAACAACAAGGTAATCAGGCTCAAGAGATCTTAAGGTCTCTATATCAGCTTTATCCTTGAAGTTAACCGGCTGGTACACCGGAAGATTCCACTCAAGTGCGGTTTCCTTGACAGGAGACTGACGCAGCTTTTGCCCTCTTCCACCCGGACGGTCAGGCTGTGTATAAACACCAATAATATCACAGCCGCCCCACTCAAGGAGATCCTTGAGTATTACAGCCGCGAAATCCGGGGTGCCCATAAACACTACACGTTTTTTCATTACTGATTCTTCAGCCATTTTTTTATCTTCTTGTCATACATGGCCTTTTTCAAACGGCCGACTTTATTCACAAGAGTTATACCTTCAAGATGATCAATTTCATGCTGTAAAACAATAGCTTTCATCTGATCAGCTTCAATGCGCACATCATTACCGTTTTCATCCATACCGGTAACTGTGACCTTTTCACTGCGTTTAACAACGCAGCTGAATCCCGGGCAGGAAAGACAACCTTCTTCCGAGTCGACCTCTCCTTCCCTTTCAATAATCACCGGATTAACAATAACATGCAAATCTTCGCGGCTTTTGGGGCCTGACGGATCAATGACAATCAGCCTGATCGCCTTACCGACCTGCGGTGCGGCAAGACCTATTCCGTCATCCTCGTACATGGTCTCCACCATGTTATCAATCAGCTCTTTAAGTTCCGGGGTAATCTCTTTCACCTCGGAGCATTTTTCAGCCAATACCGCTTCGGGATACTTTACTATATCAAGTTTCATAATATTTCATCCTTCCCGTATCCGGGGTGAGTTGAGCATGGCTGCAAACCATCACCCACTTTACGGAAAAAAACAGAATAGTTTCAAATAAATTTTATAAAAAAAACTGCGCCGCGAGCAGACCGCCCCGGCGCAGTATTTTATACAGTTATGGGAAAGCCCGCTATGCTTCTTTCTTTTCGCGCAGCCTGATTCCAAGTTCACGAAGCTGGCGGCTTGAAACAGTGCCGGGTGCTTCGGTCATAAGACATGTAGCTTTCTGAGTTTTGGGGAAAGCTATAACGTCACGGATGGATTTTGCTCCGCACATTATCATAATAAGTCTGTCCAGACCAAAGGCAATGCCTCCATGAGGCGGTGCACCGAATTTCAAAGCATCCATAAGGAAACCGAATTTGGAGCGGGCTTCTTCTTCACTTATACCGAGAGCCTTGAACATTTTCTCCTGCATTTCAGGAGTATGGATACGGATGGAACCGCCACCGATCTCATTACCGTTCAAAACAAGGTCATAAGCTCTTGCAAGAGCTTCATCCGGCTTTTCACTTACTGTATCCAGCTGTCCCGGCTGCGGTGAAGTGAAAGGATGATGTCTGGCAACATATCTTTTTTCATCAGGATTGTACTCAAGCAGCGGAAAGTCTGTAACCCACATCGGAGCGAAAGCCTTTTCATCAATAAGTCCGAAGCGTTCGCCGAGTTTGATTCTGAGTGAACCAAGAGCGGTGTTTGCTATATCAGCCTGTCCGGCCTGGAAGAAAAGAATATCTCCGGGCTTTACTCCGGTAATTTCAGCAAGCTTTGCTTTTTCATCTTCACTGAAGAATTTAACGATTGGTGACTGCCAGGCATCCTCTTTAACTTTGATCCAGGCTAGTCCCTTGGAACCGTAGATTTCAACGAACTTGGTATATTCGTCAATTTCCTTGCGGCTCAGTTCTCCGCCATTGGGAACACGCAGAACTTTAACAACTTCAGCTTTACCGAAGACCTTGAAATCTGATCCGCGGAAGATTTCAGTCACATCCTGAAGCTTAAGATCAAAACGGACATCAGGCTTATCCACACCGTAATCACGGATGGCTTCAGCAAAAGTCATTCTCGGAAATTCAGAAGGAAGCTCAACGTCTATGGTTTCCTTGAAAAGGGTACGAACCATATTTTCAGCAAGGTCCATCACCTGCTCTTCGTCAGTGAAGCTCATTTCAATATCAATCTGAGTAAATTCAGGCTGACGATCGGCGCGCAAATCTTCATCGCGGAAACATTTGACGATCTGGAAATAACGATCAAGACCGGAAACCATCAGCATCTGTTTAAAAAGCTGAGGAGACTGCGGCAGAGCGTAGAATTCGCCGTTATTGAGGCGGCTTGGTACCAGAAAATCTCTTGCACCTTCAGGTGTGCTTTTAGTCAGCACAGGAGTCTCGACTTCAAGAAATCCCCTTCCGTCAAGATAGCGGCGAACTGACTGGGCAGCTTTGTTGCGCAGAATAAAATTTTTAGCGAGGACAGGGCGGCGCAGGTCAAGAAAACGGTACTTGAGACGCAGCATTTCTGAAGCATCTGTTCTGTCTTCAATGGCAAACGGCGGAGTATCGGAAGTATTAAGCAGCTTCCATTCATCTACGACAATTTCAACTTCACCGGTTTTCATACCGGTATTGATCATGCCGTCAGGACGGGCGCGCACAACACCTTTTACAGCAACAACATACTCGGAACGGATGGCATGGGCGCGTTCATGTGCGTCGGTATTATGCTCGGGGCTGAAAACAACCTGAGTAAGACCTTCGCGGTCACGCAGGTCGATAAAAATAAGACCGCCATGGTCGCGGCGAAACTGAACCCAGCCCATAAGAAGGACTTCATCACCGATATTAGCGGCGGTCAGCTCATTACATGAGTGGGTGCGCTTCCAGCCTCCCAGGTCTTCAATAACCCGGTATTCATCGTAACTGCGTTCATCCATCTGTTCTGACATTTTGTCTTATCCTCTTAAAATTTATAGAATAATTTTATTAAAAGTCTTTATTAAACACCGCAGCCCATTTAAGCGGAAGCAACGGCTTTTTTCAGGAAATTTCAAAATCTCTTTAAAAATAACCTGAATTTTAAGTTCGTAGCTGAAACAATCAGATTAAACAAAGCATAAAAATATGCCCCGGCTGACTATGTCTCAAAAACAATCTATTTTAAAACCTTAAAAATGGCAGGGCAGGAGGGATTCGAACCCCCAGCATCCGGTTTTGGAGACCGGCGCTCTAGCCGTTAGAGCTACTGCCCTGCATAAAATTTATATATCAAGCGGAATTGTTGTCTGCTCTCCGCCTTCAGCCATATCTTTAACCGTTACAGTCCTGTTCTCAAACTCTTCAGAGCCGAAAATATAACACTTTCCGACTTCAAGCTTATTTGCATATCTAAGCTGCGCTTTCATGCTTTTAGCAGCAAAGCCGACTTCCCCGCACTGACCTTCGCGACGAAGCTTTTCTGCAAACAAAAGAGCATCGTTGGAGCTTCTTTCATCAACAACCGCAACATAGAAATCCATCTTGCGGTCATAATTACCATCAAGAAGCATGGCAAGCCTTTCCATGCCGCAGGCAAATCCGATACCGGGAACTTTAGCTCCACCAAGGGAGTGAATAAGCCCGTCATAACGGCCACCACCTGCAACAGCAGTCTGCGAGCCTATATCTCCGGATGTAACTTCAAAAGTCGTACGCTGATAATAATCAAGTCCCCTTACCAGACGGGGATTCAAAGTATAGCTCAGTCCGGCCTTTTGAAGAACTTCAAGCACGGCGTCAAAATGATCCCGGCAGTCCTGACAGAGATGGTCGGGAATGGAAGGAGCATCAGCGGTCAGTTCCTTGCATTTACCGACCTTGCAGTCAAGCACGCGCAGAGGGTTTGTGTCGACCCGGCGCCGGCAGTCATCACAGAGCTGCTCTTTATCAATGGTATTGAAAAAATCATCAAGAGCTTTTTTATAAACAGGGCGACATTCAGGACATCCGAGAGAATTAAGCTCAATTGAAAGCTTCTCAAGGCCTATTTCACTAAGGAAAGCAGAAAGCATCAGCAGAATTTCAGCATCAGCCTGAGGTTCTGGAGATCCGAAAGCTTCAGCGTTTATCTGATGAAACTGGCGCATGCGTCCGGCCTGAGGACGCTCATAGCGGAACATAGGTCCGATAGTAAAATATTTGCTTACCTTGCCGGGCTGATAAATCTTGTTTTCAACGTATGAACGAACAACCCCTGCTGTAGCTTCAGGACGCATGGTAAGTGAACGTCCTTTGCGGTCCGGGAAGGTATACATTTCTTTTTGCACAACATCGGTTTCTTCACCAATGGAGCGACAGAAAAGTTCTGTTTTTTCTAATATAGGGGTCCGGAGTTCTCCGAAGCCGTAACCACCAAAGATTTTTCTTGCTGTTGCTTCCATGAAAGCATATTTGGCGCTTTCTTCAGGATAAAGGTCTGCAACACCTTTTATTTTCTGAACTTTGGACATATCTGATCTCTTAAAATATACTGAAAAATTTCTATTTAAATGAAGTTTAATTCCAGTCCGTATGCAACACTGGCCGTGGAACCAAATTTCGTTAGACTATAACCCGGGCAATGTCAAAAAACAGTCAACTTCATGGATATGTAAAAATTGATGCATAAGAGTCTTTACTGTATGCTGAAAGAGCAGCACAGTCAGACAGATTGCATGTCTGCCTTAAATAATTAAGTTAATCAACCAAACTTTAGAACCTAGCAGCATGCCGGAAAATATGTTTATCACAACTACAGAAGACTACGAGGCCTATATAGGCCCTAATTCATATAAATATCTGTATAACTTTTCCAAGTTTCAGGCTCTTAGGGAAAGTTTTACCGTAACATGGCACTGGCCGGCCTTTTTCTTTGGATTCTGGTGGTTTTTGTACCGTAAAATGTATTTCTGGGCAGTCATATCACTTTTGGTGACATTCCTGCCTTTCGGAAATTTCATTGCCCAGATAGGTTATGGCCTCAGTGCTTACTATCTGTATTATCGCGACTGCTCCACAAAAATAAACATGATTACAGAGGGCTGCAATCCGCAAAATGTCAGGCATGTCCTGCAGGATGCGGGTGGCGTTCACAGCTGGGTCAAAATAGTCGGAATAATATGTTTCTTCCTTCAACCGGTCTGGATCTTCTTTGTCACAATATTCTTCGGCGGTGCGATGATGCTCAGCATGCACCAGTTCATGATGTAAAAGCGAAACGGAAATATGCAGGAAAATACTAATCAAGTAACGGAAGAGGATCTTTCAGAATTTGTAGGTAAAAATAAAATAAAATACTTATACAAATTTTCGAAATTCAGAATAAGAAACAACAGATTTGCTCTCACATGGCACTGGCCGGCATTTTTCTTCGGACCATTCTGGTTTTTATACCGCAAACTTTATTTATGGGCTGCCCTGTCTCTTGTTTTTGTCTCAATTGGAGGATTCCTTGTCCAGCTCGCCTGCGGCATCTGTGCAAATTACATTTATTATCTGGATTGCCGGAAAAAAATACAGCATATAAAATCATGCAATCCTGAACACAGCACAGCCGAGGCACTTAGGGAAGCCGGGGGAGTTCACCGCTGGGTACTATGGAACAGTATCGCACTGGTGCTTATTTTCACTGCAGCAGGATTCTATTTCCATGACTCATTTTTAAAGAATACAAAAATATATCATCAGGAAATAATTATAAAAGAAAAACCTGAACATCATAATCCACCGCAAACAATACCAAAAAACCAGCAACCAGCACCAAAAGAAATATAGCCGGTATATTTTCGACCGGGTTTAAATCAGAGATTTAAACCCGGCTTTTTATTATTTATGATAAACCATAAATAATAAAAAGCGGTTATAACCAATTTCAATCCCGATATTTTTTTGCTACCATTCAGTGTCAGTCGATTCTGTCCGAAAACCGTCTTTTAAAAGAGGTCTGAATGAGCGTCATAAACCTGAAGTCACTTTTCCAGCCCAGTTCTGTAGCTGTTATCGGCGCAACCAATGACGCCGGGAATGCCGGGAATATTCTCATGCGGAACCTGATGGGAGGAGGCTTTCTGGGACCGGTAATGCCGGTTGCAGCAGATGACGAAGCCATCTCCGGTGTTCTCACCTACAAAAGCGTATCCGAACTCCCCAAAATACCTGATCTGGCCATAATATGCAGACCTCTTGAAGAATGCCCTGAAATAATAATCCAGTTACGCAAACGCGGAGTAAAGGCCGCAGCCATCATAGGACCCGGATATACAACTCAGGATGAAGACGAACGCAAAAAAATCCGCAAAAATCTGGTTATAGCAGCCCAACCGCCAAAGATGCGGCTTCTCGGCCCCAAAAGTCTGGGGCTTATTATCCCCCACATGAATCTCAACGCCAGCATTGCCCCGCTGGTGGCCAAACAGGGCAAAATTGCCTTTGTTTCACAGTCGGACAGCTTTATCACCACCGTTCTAGACTGGGCTGATTCCAATGAAATAGGATTTTCGCATGTAATTTCCCTTGGCAGCAGAGTAGATCTTTCGTTCAGTGATGTGCTTGATTATCTTGGCTCTGATCCAATGACCAGATCCATATTATTATATGTCGAGTCGATAAGAAATGCCCGGGAATTCATGTCCGCCGCAAGAGCTGCATCCCGCAATAAACCGGTACTGACAATCAGGCCGGGGCAGGCACTTGAAAGAATTAAAAACGGTCTGGTCAGACTGGACCGTCCACTCGACCCGCTTTCCGATGAAATATATGATGTTGCTTTTAAACGCGCCGGTATGCTTAGAGTGCAGACCATTGATGAACTTTTTGATGCAGCACAGACCATCGCCACCCTGCGCCAGCCCGTAAGAGGAAATAAGCTGGCAATTATAGTCAACGGATCAAGCGCGGGACTAACCGCCGCCGACAGTCTCATCAGACGAGGCGGAACAATTGCTTCATTCAGTGAAGAAACAAAAGAAAAGCTGGATGGAATCCTTA
Source organism: Maridesulfovibrio bastinii DSM 16055 (assembly GCF_000429985.1). Lineage (NCBI taxonomy): Bacteria > Pseudomonadati > Thermodesulfobacteriota > Desulfovibrionia > Desulfovibrionales > Desulfovibrionaceae > Maridesulfovibrio > Maridesulfovibrio bastinii. The sequence continues at coordinate 96,635 of NZ_AUCX01000009.1, read as the reverse complement.
ATGGCAGCTGGAATAGATCCAATCCTGTTAAGCTGTCATTTAATGCTGATGGAAAAACATGCGCCGAGGTTGTCAAAATTCTGTTTAAAGACAAAGGCGTTGACGCTGTGCTTATCGTACATGTTCCCTTTGCCGGAATTTCAAGCCTCCAGATAGCTGAAGATCTTTCCAGCGGCCTTAAAAAAATTAAAAGAATGGTTCTCACGGCCTGGCTTGGATCAGGAATGGCCCGAAAAGGCAGGCAGGTCTTTTCTGCTGCCGGAATCCCGACTTATGTCAGCGAAGACCATGCTGTCAGGGCTTTTATGTATATGGCCCAATACCAGCGCAGTCAGGAGCTGCTGACAGAGACACCGGACTCACTGCCGACAGACTTTTTCCCGGATACTGAAAGAGCAAGAAAAATAGTTTCCAAAGCCCTGAAAGACGGCCGGGAAACTCTAAGTGAAAGTGAAGCAAGAAAAGTAATGGCGGCTTACGGTATTCCTGTTGTTGAAACAAGATTTGCCCTTTCGGCGAAAGAAGCCGTCATAGCCGCGGATGAAATGGGATGTCCGGTGGCACTGAAGCTTCGTTCACCGCAGATCAGCCATCCCTTTGATGTCGGTGGTGTCGCTCTGGACCTTGAAAGCCCCGATAAGGTCTGGGATGCCGCGGCACACATACTGACAAGGGTCAACAAACAGCGTCCAGATGCATATATAGACGGCTTTACGGTCCAGAAAATGGGACGCAGACCGGGAGCATTCGAACTTTTCATTTCCGGCTCAATTGACGAAAAATTCGGCCCCATAGTTCACTTTGGTCATGGCGGAATGACCAGAGAACTTGTACTTGATCAGGCTGTTTCCATAGTTCCCCTTAACATGAGTCTGGCGAGGGAACTTATTGGCCGTACGAATATTTCAAGACTCCTTTCAGGTACCCCAACACAGCCGGCAGTTGATATTGAAGACCTCTGCCTTACACTTATTCAGGTCTCACAGCTTTTTATAGACCTTCCACAGATAACCCATCTGGATATCAATCCCCTGTATGCCGATGAATCCGGAGTTCTGGCCCTCGGCGCAAAAATTGAAGTTACCGGATGCGGCGAAAAATGTCCTCAACTCGCTATTCGCCCATACCCCAGAGAACTTGAGGAAAGTGTGACCCTGAAAGACGGAAGGCATGTAACCTTGAGACCGATAAGACCGGAAGACGAGCCAGCACATTACAGCTTTTTAACGCAGATTTCCGATGAAGATATGCGGATGCGCTTCTTCGGGGTAGTGCGCCGTGAATTCGACCATAAAGACATGTCACGCTTTACCCAGATTGATTACGACCGGGAAATGGCTTTTATTGCTACAACACAAAGCGATGACGGTATCCCTGAAACTCTTGGAGTTGTCAGGACCTCAACCATACCTGACAACTCGGAAGCCGAGTTCGCTATTCTGGTTCGCTCCGATATGCAGGGATCAGGACTCGGAAGCATTCTTTTCAAAAAAATTATTGGCTATACCAAAGAAAGGCGGACAGAATTTCTTGTCGGCCAGACTCTTTTTGAAAACAAGGCCATGCAGGGATTAGCTAAAAAATTCGGTTTTGAAATAACAGAAAATGAAGATGAAGACATTGTCGACCTCAAGCTAGACTGCTCAAAATAAATAATAATTATAAACTATTACGCCTAAAAAATAGCATAAATCAGTCCAGACACCGGGCATTGACAATAATACTCTGGCATATTATTCAAATATTCATTTGAATATTTAAAGAGGATAAAATGCATAATAAATTACGCTCGGCAGGGCTGATCATTGCTGCATGTCTCATTTTAGCTATTGAAATATATATGAGCGGCTATTCATGGCAGTCCAGAGTTGTCGCAGGATCAGTTGTTTTTCTGATCTGCTGCTGGGGATTTCAAATTATTTCCGAAGGCACTGCGGCAATACTATTTTTTCTGACTCTTGCAGCCAGTAATGCGGTTGAACCTGCGGTAATATTCAGCGGTTTCACCACTCCTGCATTCTGGCTGGTATTTTCAGGACTGATAATAGGCAAAGCTATCCGTGAATCAGGGCTTAGTCGGAGACTTGCTTCAATTTTTCCAGTTACGGACAAAACAACATACCGCTCACTGCTGGCAAAAATTATCTGCGGCGGACTTATATTTTCATTCTTCATCCCGTCGGCAATGGGAAGAATTGTAATACTCACCCCAATTCTTATTGGTCTGGCAAAAGACTGCGGTTTCACGGCAAGGGACAAAGGATACGCAGGCATAGTCCTTGCCGGGATTCTGGGGACATACATGCCTCCATTTGCCATACTTCCGGCAAATCTGCCTAATATCGTTTTTGCGGGATCAGCCAAAGCCATTTATGATTATGACATAGGCTATATGCACTATCTGCTGGTAAACTTTCCTGTTCTGGGACTTCTGAAAGGCATCTGCATCTGGGCTGTGTTATGCTTTTTCTTTCCTTCAAATCTCGATTGTCAGGATATCAAAATAAAAAATGACAACTGGAGCATCCGCGAAAAAGGGACCATTGCCGTCCTGCTCGCTGCACTGGCATTATGGATGCTTGATTCAATCCATGGAATATCACCGGGCTGGATCAGCATGGGTGCGGCTATCATTCTGCTGCTGCCTCTGCGGGGCTGGTTCGGCAGAGAACTGCTGGGGGGATTAAAAATTGAGACCCTGCTGTTTGTGGCCTGTGCTATCGGGTTGGGGAATATAATAAAATCAGTTGATTTAAGCTCGATACTCATCAAGCACCTTTTGCAGGTAATGCCATTCAATCAGGACGGCGGAATTATTAACCTGCCACCCCTGCTGGCCCTGTTCATGTCCACAGGACTGTTCACCTCCATGCCGAGCATCCCTTCTATCATGGTGCCTCTGATCAAAGATCTGGCTGTAGCCGGAAATATGCCCCTCCATACTGTTCTAATGCTGCTGGTTCCGGCATTTTCCACGATTATTTTTCCTTATCAGGCTCCGCCTCTAGTTGTGGGAAACCAGACAGCAGAGCTTCCTTACCGTTCAATTTTAATTACATGTCTTACTCTGGCGCTGATAACTGTTTTTATTCTCTTTCCGCTCGATCTGTTATGGTGGAAAGTTATTGGAATTAATATTACTGCCAGCTGACCGCAGCGGCAACAGACTGCTTTTCCTGCTTTAAACATGGGGTAAATATAAAAATGCCAAGAACTGTAGCTAAATCACAACTTAATGAAGTCTTTGCAACCGTGGCCAAAGGACTTGCCCACGCGAACCGGGTGGAGCTGGTGGAACTGCTTTCACAGGGAGAAAGAGATGTTGATTCACTGGCACAGGCCAGCAATATGTCTGTAGCCAATACCTCCCATCATCTTAAAATATTACGGCAGTGCGGACTTATTTACAGCAGGCAGGAAGGTCAGCGGGTTATTTATTTTCTTTCAGACAACAAGGTAATTTCACTCATGATTCATTTACACCATGTTGCTATAAAAAATCTTCCTGAACTTAACCGGCTGCTGTCTGAAACTCTCCCTTCCAATGCGCCACTTGAAAATATTGCTGCTGAAAAATTTGATGAACTTGTTTCTTCAGAAAATATTTTAATTTTCGACCTGCGCCCGCAGACGGAATATGATTCAGGACATATTCCCGGAGCGGTTTCAGCAACAACAGATTCTATTAAAGATATCCCGGACTGCTCAGATAAAAAAATGTGTGCTGTTTACTGCCGCAGCACCTTCTGCCCTTCTCCTTATATTGCTGCGGGAATACTCGCAGAAAAAGGCTACAGGGTCTTCAATCTTGAAGGCGGTTTTCCGGCATGGAGACTGGCAGGAAATGAAATAACCGTCACCTTGAAAAATTAATCCTCTGTTCGCGGCAGGGTAACTGAAACCAGTGTAAATCCGGGAACAGAAGAATTAAGGCTGATCTTTCCCCCGTGAACTTCTGCGGCCATGGAGGCCATATAAGTACCTATTCCTGTTCCCTTTTTCTTGCCAGAGGTCACATATTTATCAAAAAAGGTCTCCCTGACTTCAGGCGGAACTTCCCCTCTGTTCAAAATATCTACAATCACTTCTTTTTCATTACAATTAATACGGACTTTCACCGGTTCTTTATCCGGAAGTGATTCCGAGGCCTCAAAAGCATTGGTAACCAGATTATAAAATAAAGACTCTATGAGATTCTCATCCGCCCTGATAATCAGGCAATCTCCATTTTCTAAAACGCAGGATGAGCTATCAATACTCATATTCATGGTCACTTCATAAAAAACCCTTTTTAACAAATCGATAAGATTAAATTCTTTAAGATCAGGAGCATAAGCCCCCTCTTCCATCTTAAACAGCTCCATCGACATACTCAGCATGTTGAGCATCCTTTTGCCTGATAGCCTGACAAGTTCCATCAGATCACTCTGTTCAGCTGTGAGCGGTCCCAAATCTCTCATCAGCTCAGGCAGATGAATCAATGAAGAAAGAGGGCTTCGCAGATCGTGCCGTGTCATACGCTCAACGTCTTTTCTGAGTTCTTCAATTCTGCGCCTGCTGGTGATATCAACAATGAAGGTTGCTTTATATTTTTTCCCGTCACCATCAGTAAGCATTGATGCATCGGCAATAATATTTTTTATCTGCCCCTTCGAATCAACAACTTCCCATTCACCCTGAACTTCTTCTTCCCCGTCAATATATTTCCGGTGAAGTTCTTCCATAAAATGTCTATTCTTTTCAGGAACAATCATCAAAAATGACTTGCCTAAAAGGTCGTTAGCCTCATAGCCGTAAATCTTGCAGTAAGCAGGGTTAACATATTCAAAAATACCATTTTCATCAGTAATACACACCCCGCTCGGGGTATGCTCAACTATTTTACGAAAACGCCTTTCGCAGAAATCAAGATCCTCGCTTTTTCGGGCAAGCTTATTTTTGAGGGACTCTATTTCTTCAAGCAAATCTAAGCATTCAGACATTATCCACCCCGTTTATAAAACAGGAAAGCAACCTGATTTTCTTAATTATCAATAGAACATCCAACTGACAGCCTGCATGTTCTTAATACAAGAAATCCGGCAAGACCCGCTATTGCAGAGGCAAGCAAAATACTAAGTTTTGCGGTTGCTATAAATTCAGAACTGTCATCCCACGCCAGTGTGGTTATAAAAATCGACATGGTAAAACCGATTCCAGCGAGCAGACTGGCTCCGAAAAAGTGCCCCGGAACCATTCCCGAAGGCATCTCGGCCGCTCCGCTTTTAACGGCAATAAAACTGGCGAGGCATATTCCGACAACTTTACCCAGAATAAGGCCGCAGATAATACCAAAACTGACAGGATGAAAAAGATTAATTGCTGTTCCATTATCCGGGGTAAAATCAATCCCCGCATTGGCAAGAGCAAAGATCGGCATAATGCCGAAAGCCACCCAGTAATGTAGGTTGTGTTCAATTCTTTTCAGTGGAGGCGATGCCAGCAGAACAGTGTTATGCAGATCACCGAGAGCAGACAGCATTCTTTTATTGGAAAGGACAGTATCTCCTGAACCACCGGACATTTCATACTCACCCAGTGAATCACGCGCTGAAACCAGAAAATTATTACAGCATATTTCAGAACGTGCAGGAATAGCCATAGCAGCAAGAACACCTGCTACAGTCGCATGGATACCGCTTTTCAGAAAAGCGAGCCACATCAGGCCGCCCAGAATGACATACGGAATTGGGGAACGAACACCCAGCTTGTTCATTACGAACATCACTACCAGCAGAAATATCGCAAAACCAATGAGATACAACGAAATACCTGATGAATAAAAAATAGCAATTACCAGAATTGCACCAATATCATCGACAATAGCCACAGCTGTCAGAAAAATTTTAAGGCTGAGCGGAGCACGTTTTCCAAGAAGAGATAAAATACCAAGACTGAAAGCGATATCAGTGGCCATGGGGATTCCCCAGCCGCCAGCGGATGAAGTTCCATGATTGAAAAGCGCATAAAAAAGTGCTGGAGCTACCATTCCACCGACAGCAGCAAATATAGGCAGCATCGCATGCTTCAGTGAATTGAGTTCGCCGACAAGGACTTCACGCTTGATCTCAAGCCCTACCAGAAAAAAGAAAATAGCCATCAAACCGTCATTTATCCACAACACAGCTGGTTTGCTGAGGACAAAATCACCGGCTCCGATTGTTACAGTCATATTCTTGAATGACTCGTAAAGACCTCCCCAGGGGGAATTAGCCCAGACAAGAGCCAGAATAGTACTCAAAATAAGCACGATTCCACCTGAGGATTCGATTCTTATAAAATCATTAAACGGCTGAAGAATTTTTTCAATCGGCAAAACAGGTTCAAGATTTTTGGAATTTGTATCTTCACTCATGTCATACTCTCCACAATTACATCTTGAATATTAAATAGTTCTATAAACTTTATAGACCAACAACTCAGAAGTAGGCATAAAACAGCTTCTGCAATTTATGAATAGCACAAATTAAATGCTTAAAACAAATTAAATTTCGTACATATATAATAATAAAATCCGAAATTGATATTTATAATACCAATTTCGGATTTTATTATTATCTCTGCTCTATAAAAGCTAAACAGCTTTAGAATGAGCTTCTTTAACTCTGTCGCAAATATATTCCTTATGTTCAGGTTCCACATCAAAGCAGAAACCGTCTTCACCCAGAAGACCTTCGGGAACAAAATCACCAACCTCATCCGGGTCAGTGACTGAGTCGCCGTAAAAGCAGACTGAAAGCCAGCGGTTATCAGGATCATCATCAATAACATCAACCATGACGAAAAGCGGACGTTTCTGAGATCCCTTAACCCCGCGCATTGAATAGCTGACACCGGGACGGGCTTTAAAAGCGATCGTGGTGTCATCAAGTTCTTCCAAAAGATTTTTAAGAGTGATAAAAATGTCTTTGGCACCGCCGGGATCTTTGTCCCAGCCCTGTATGAATTCCTGAATTTCCATTGAAACTCCTTAAATTATGATTAACTCAAAAAACAGCTCCGCCATCCTGCAGCCTTGTTATTTTCATACCTCTACATTACTTGAACAGCAATGACCATTTGACATTTATAGTTAGGCCAATGTAAGACAGTGTTCTGCTTATATGCGACTAAACAAAACGGATAAACTTATGAAGCCTGCACAGATAGTATTTACAGATTTTCTGGCAAAGCAGAAACTTAAAATGACCCCTCAGAGAAAACTCATTCTTGAGATTTTTCTGCGTGAGGAAGGTCATTTGTCATCTGAAGAGCTATACAACATAATCCGTGAAGAAGATCCTTCCATCGGACAGGCTACTGTTTACCGTACCCTCAAACTTCTTGCTGAATCAGGCATTGCCAAAGCTGTTGATTTCAACGACGGCGTGCTTCGTTACGAGCATAAATACGGCCATGAGCATCACGATCATCTGGTCTGTGAGCATTGCGGCAAAACCATTGAAGCTCTTGATCCTGAAATTGAACATCTTCAGGAAAAACTGGCTAACAAGCATGGTTTCGCTCTCACACATCATGAAATGTATCTCTTCGGCGTATGCAAGGAGTGTAAGGAAAAAGGAGAATAATTCTCCCGCAACTTTCCAACAGAACTTCTACAAAGCGCCGCCTGAACTCAGGAGGCGCTTTTTTTGTCCTGAGGGAATAAGCTTGATTTTTTAAAGGCTCATGTATCGGAATTAATACTTCCGCAATAAAAACTTAACATTGACAATGTATGTCAGTCCTTCAATATTGCAGTCTATATATAACTGAAATACACAAGGACTACGAATGCGTGAAAGGCATGCCTGACCGTGTGCCGGCCAAGCAGGGCGTATTCGTAAAAACACGCAGAGGAAGGTATGATCAAGCCGGATTTTGAAAAAATGAAAGGACTTGTCCCGGCAATCGCGCAGGATGCCGAAACTGGAGAAGTACTGATGATGGCCTACATGAACGAAGAGTCATGGAATAAAACCATTGAAACCGGTGAAGCCCATTATTGGAGCAGAAGCAGGCAGACTCTCTGGCATAAAGGCGGAACTTCAGGTCATGTCCAGAAGATAAAATCCATCCGCATTGACTGCGATGATGATACATTGGTTCTGCTCATTGAGCAGATCGGCGGAGCCGCTTGCCACAAAGGTTACAGAAGCTGCTTTTATCGTGAACTTAAAGACGGCAAAGTAACTGAATGTTCCCCAGTCGTTTTTGATCCCAAGGAGGTCTACAAATAATGTCTCAGAAATTAAAACTCGGTGTACCCAAAGGCTCGCTTCAGGATGCTACAATCAAACTTTTTGCAAAATCAGGCTGGAAGATCGGTCTGCACCACCGCAATTATTTTCCTGATATCAATGACGAAGACATCAACTGCTCCATGTGCCGCGCACAGGAAATGTCCGCTTACGTTGCCAGCGGAACCCTTGATGTAGGTCTGACAGGAAAAGACTGGATTCTTGAAAATGATTCCGATGTTGTAGAAGTCTCAAGCCTTGTTTATTCAAAAGTCAGCAACCGCCCCGCACGCTGGGTTCTCGCTGTAGCAGGAGACTCTCCTTACAAAAGGCCTGAAGATCTCGCCGGCAAAAAAATTGCCACCGAACTTGTTAACGTAACCAAAAATTATTTCAAATCACAGAATATCCCTGTTGATGTTGACTTCTCATGGGGCGCAACAGAAGCAAAGGTTGTTGAAGGACTCTGTGACGGTATTGTTGAAGTTACCGAAACAGGTACCACTATCAAAGCCCACGGCCTGCGCATTATTGCCGAGGTCATGCAGACCAACACAAGACTCATTGCCAACAAAAAAGCATGGGAAGATCCGTGGAAGCGTAAAAAGATTGAAAAAATCAATCTTCTCCTTCAGGGAGCGCTGAAAGCTGAAAAGATGGTCGGTCTTAAAATGAACCTTCCCAAAGATAATCTTGATTCAGCTATGAAGATTCTCCCGAGTCTGAACTCCCCGACTGTTGCCGAACTTTCCGACAACAAATGGATTTCTGTTGAAATCATGGTTGACGAAACAGTTGTTCGTGATCTCATCCCCGAACTCAAAGAGCTCGGAGCTGAAGGCATAATCGAATATCCCCTTAACAAAGTTATCTAAATCGCATAAGACCCGGGGGAAGCTTACTCAAACTTCCCCCGGATATAAGCATGTTTAAAATAATTCTGCTCGTCATAGTACTGTTCCTTATCTTCGGCTTCGGCAAAAAGATAAAGCGAAGAAGTACCGTCAATATAAATACCATCCTGCTCGCTGCTCTGGTGGTCCTTTTCCTTATTTCCATAGTCAGCAGATTTCAGCACTGAACACGACATCGGCAACCAGCCGCTCTGTTGACATGTAATACTTTTATTTAAAAAGTTTACATGCAACATCATACCCACTGCCATATTCAATTAAACATCTTTTAAGCATACAAAAAAAGACCTGACCAACAAAAACGAGTTTATGTCGTCATGCAGATCAGGTCTTAACTTTAGAATTTAATTAAAATTCAGAATATATCTTGGATTATAGAACAGGCAGATAATTTTCAATTTCGTATTCAGTTACCTGAGTACGGTATTGATCCCATTCTTTTATCTTATTATTATAAAAGTTTGTGTGGATATGATCACCAAGGCATTCACGCACCATTTCACTATTGCGCATTTCAATGGCGGCCTCATAAAGACTTCCGGGAAGAGCGGTAATGCCATGTTCGGAAAGTGTCGGAGCATCCATAGCGAAGATATTCTCTTCAACAGGATCCGGCAGTTCATATCCCTCTTCAATTCCTTTGAGCCCTGCAGCAAGCATTACGGCAAAGCTTAAGTATGGATTTGCTGCCGGATCAGGTGAGCGCAGTTCCATTCTGGTAGCGGCTTCCTTTCCGGGCTTATACATGGGAACCCTTACCAGAGCGGAACGGTTTCTCCGTGCCCAGGCAACGTAAACCGGGGCTTCGTATCCCGGAACAAGACGCTTGTATGAATTGACCCACTGATTTGTTATGCAGGTGAATTCAGGAGCATGTTTCAGGATACCGGCTATGTAGCTCTTGCCTTCAGCTGTCAGGTGGTACTCGTCATTGGCATCAAAAAATACATTTTTGCCGTTTTTAAAGAGTGACTGGTGAACATGCATTCCCGAACCGTTTTCGCCAAAAATAGGCTTGGGCATAAAGGTGGCATATATACCGTGCTTACGGGCAATTTCCTTGACCACAACGCGGTAGGTCATGGCAGTATCAGCCATTTTCATACCCTCAGCATAACGCAGATCTATCTCATGCTGGCTGGGGGCAACCTCGTGATGACTGTATTCTATGGGATAACCCATCTGCTCCAGTGAGAATATGATATCGCGGCGGACATCATTACCAAGATCAAGCGGTGGAGCATCAAAGTATCCGCCACGATCGATTATTTTTGTTCCCTTCTCATCTTCAAAAAGGAAAAATTCCAGCTCAGGTCCTACATAATAGGTGTAACCGCGTTCAGCTGCTTTTTCCAAAGCACGTTTAAGAACCCAGCGGCTGTCACCTTCATAGGCACTTCCATCAGGCTTCTGAATGTCGCAGAACATGCGTGCTACAGGCCTGTCTGTAGGTCTCCACGAGCAGAGCTGAAAGGTTGTCGGGTCAGGGTAGGCAATCATGTCAGACTCTTCAATTCTGGTAAAACCAAGAATTGAAGATCCGTCAAAGCCCATTCCTTCCTCAAAGGCACCTTCAAGCTCTTTGGGAGTAATCTGAAAACTTTTAAGGGTTCCTAAAATATCAACAAACCAGAATTGGACAAAACTGATATTGTAATCCCTGACAGCTTTTAAAACATCATCCGCGTTTTTGCAGTTAAAAACAGGAGCAGCCATCTAATTAAACCTCCTAGATTCAATTAACCGACCTCAAACCGGCACAGGGAAGCCATTTTAATGAACCACCCTTATTCATCGGTCGGCATATTTAAAATTCCCTTGTTGAAATGAAACACTTCAAGTGCGGGGAGTATACCTGATTGTTTTCGTTCTTTGCAATTTTAAAATGACTTCTCAAATATCCGAATAGGGCATGCAAAAAACATAAAACCTTTAAAATTAGCTTATGATAGTAACATCTAATTATTTTAATAAATAATTACGGATAATTATCAAGAGTGCCGCTTTTAGATAAAGATAAAGGATAAAGCAAGGCAAAATATTTAATTAATCAGCACGGCATAAAAAAAGTGCCGAACTCAAAAGAGAATCCGGCACTTTAAAATATTTTCAACAACTCGGCCTACTGCCCGTAATAAGAATCCCTTGCATCACGGAAAAACTTCAAAAGAAAATCCCTGTTCTGCTGAACTGAGTTGATATCCAGACGTTCAAAAAAGGCTACCAGATTTCCTTTCGGAGTTTTGGTCTTTTTGAAGTGCAGTTCATGAATTTCAGCATTGCTCTTGCTTGATGTCAGCACCCAGTTTTCCGAATCACGCCTCCAGACATGTGAAGCAGAATCAGCCGCTTCGGTTGAAGAAACGAAAGTCAGCAGGCCACGCAGATTGAAAGGGTTGCCCTTCGCACCCGGCATACCCAGAAAATCACCTTCATCGGATCTTATAACCACGGGAAGCTCCAGAAGATCCTGATCAGGAACGAGAACTTCATTTTCCCTTTCTATTCTGTAACTTTTATCGTCACCATCATTTCCGCGTATGGTGACCAGCTTGGCTTTAACCTTCCCAGACTGCGGGGTAACTGGAGCTGATTCATTCTTTTCGAGAAGATCATTTAAAATACTCGAATTGCGATCCTGTATCTCAAGAAGCTCGCTAAGTTTTTTCTCAACTCTTTCCACACGCTTTTCAGCTTTTGCCTGCGCTGTTACCAATGCAGCCATTCCATTCATCATCTGTGAGCTGAGCTTTAAAAGCTGCTCCATATCCTTGGGTCCGAGGCCCTGATCCTTTTTAATTGTCGATAAGCGATGATTATCATCAACTACATTAAATTCATGACTAAGTTTTTCAGAAATCTGTTTTACCGATAAGCCATCACCAAAGAGTTCACGGATTCTCAAACACACATCCGCAGCCTTTTTTTCAAAACGAAGAGGCTTTCCGTGTCCGGCAACAGGAATGTATTCTCCGAATTTTTTGCGGTAACTTTTGATAGTTGTAACCGAAACTCCAACAATTTCTGAGAGATTTTTATGGGTGAGTGTTTCAATCTTCATAGTGACTATCCAATGTTAAAATTTTGTCTTTCGCACAAGCTGGCTGGAAAATTTAGTGACACGATAAAACCTGATCGGGGAAAATATATATTCAGTACTTAATTGAAATATAGATATTTAAGATTTGATACTTATCGATAATCGATAATCGTCACTCCGGTCAAGAATATTGATTTACTCTTTTAAAAAAAACAATGACAAAACTTAAGAACGTGTTAATAAGACAGTAATTTTAGGTAAAGATGATTCGTATGTTAATCTATTGACTTGACACACATCTCCATACGCGGGAAAAGTGCCGCACGCCAAATTCCGGCTATCAGCCATATTTATGCACCGGTATGAATCACTAATTTAATAATCCATTAATTCAACTTTTCAAAAACAGGCAATAAATTGAAAACTCTCGTTACCGGTTCAACCGGTTTGATAGGTTCAAACCTCATACCCATACTTTCAAAAAGAAATCATAAAATTAAAGTTATAGTCAGAAAGCGTTCAAAAGCACTCCACTTAAAAAAATATGGTGTTGAAATAGTTGAAGGCGATATCTGCGACAAAAAATCAATAGAAACAGCTATGCAGGATTGCGGCTACCTCTTCCATCTTGCAGCTGATTACAGGCTCTGGGTTCCTGATCCCGCTGAGATGTATCGCGTCAATGTGGAAGGAACACGAATGCTGATGCAGAAGGCACTAGAATTAGGCCTTAAAAAAATAGTTTATACATCAAGTGTCTGCACTCTTGGATGCTCTGATGACTACAGCCAGATTGATGAAAATTTTCCTTCTTCAATAAAGGAAATGATCAGCCCCTATAAAAAGTCCAAATTTATGGCTGAAAGTGTAGTCAAAAAAATGATTACAGAGCAGAATCTTCCTGCTGTGATTGTAAACCCGTCAACCCCTGTTGGTCCGGGTGATTCACGTCCTACTCCCACAGGAGCCATGATTCTTGATACAGCCAGAAAAGGCGGCAGGTTTTATGCCAGAACAGGGCTGAATATTGCCCATGTGGAAGATATCGCAATGGGTCATTTGCTGGCCCTTGAAAAGGGGCAGCCCGGTAAACGCTATATTCTCGGTGGAGACAACCTGACACTTAAAGAACTTTTCCTCCTCACCAGCAGGATAGCTGGTAAACCGGAACCGCTTATAAAGATACCCTCGGCAATACTCTATCCTATTGCTTTTATATCAGAAATTCTGGCAAGAATCGGGTTCATTAAAGAACCGGCAGCTACTCTTGACAGCATCCGCATGGCCCAGAAAACCATGTTTTACAACTGCAAAATGGCCGAAGAAGAGCTTGGATACAAACACAGACCTGCTGCGGAAGCGGTACTTGATTCAATCAACTGGTTCAGGGCGAATGGAATGTTGTAATTTTCAATAATCATAACCGAATTAATCTGACTATTTTTTTCAAACTGTCAGTGTTTCGCAAGTTGCATTTCATTCATTATTATTGCAAAAAAAAGTATGATTGATATATGAAATCAATTCAAAAGGATAATTCAGCACAGAAGGGTGAATGAAAAAACGACTACTGCTCACTATCTCAGCCATTTCAGGGTATATTATTATCCTGCTGCTGATTTACCATTTTGAATCAGGTGGTGATAACCCGAGCATTAATTCTTTTTTTGATGCAGCGTGGTACTCCCTTGTGACCCTGACCACTGTCGGTTACGGGGATATGTATCCCGTAACCATTCCCGGAAAAATTTTATCATCAATTCTGATACTCTCCAGTCTTGGAATACTCGGTTATCTCATAGGAAAAATTACTGAACACTTTCAAATATTAAGCGAGAGGCGAAAAATGGGGCTCGATGGGACTAAATTCACCAACCATGCGGTTATACTGGGATGGAATGAATTCTCCGAAGGAGTAATCACACAGCTTGCAAATGCCAAAAAGAAGACCTGCATAATTACAGACTCTAAAGATGATATTGATATAATCCGCGAAAGATTCCCGGAAGAGATGGTCTTTCCTATTTTTTCAGACCCGGGCGGCAGAGAATGTCTTGTAAAAGCCAATGCCACCAAGGCCGCAAGCATTATGCCCTGCCTTGGAGATGACACCAAGAATCTGGTTTTCATCTTAAACGCACGCAAAGATTTTCCCAACCTTTCTTACATCGTCATGCTCGACAATGCCGAACTCAAAGAAACTTTCATAAGTGCCGGAGTTACCTACACCATATCAAGAAACGAGGTTTCTTCAAAAATAGTTGCCAGCTATACATTTGAACCGATTGTAGCCAAGTTCAGTGAGGAGCTTATATCCACTGAAGCAGCAGAAGATGACTGCGGGATACAACAATATTTCATAAAAAAGGATTGCAGATTTGTCGGTAAGGATTTTCAGGAAATCTTTACTTATCTTAAATCAAACATGAATGTAATCGCCATAGCCGTTAATAAAAAGACAGAGTCAGGATACCAACTGATAAAACTCCCCGAAGAGTCACTCACGTTGAGCTACGGGGATTATATTGTAGTTATGACCTCTGCCAGATCAGTAAAAAATCTGGAAGCCACTATGGGATGCAGAGAAGGTTTGTATTATTCTGAAAGTTTTATCGATAACAACTAAGAACTTGATTTATAAAAAAATATTATAATATAACTTATCGATAATCTTTCATTTCACAAAAGAAAATGTCAGTAGAATAAATATTAATCCCAATTTTTTTTAAGCAGAAATTTATAAGATCTTATACCGTGAACCATTTCAGCCAGCTTGGATGGAAGCGATTTAAAAAATATTTTAAATGACAAATGCTTTAAAAGCCTCTGAGCATAGAAAAGAGCCCAGCGCAGTCTGTTTGAGTAAACAAGCTCGGGTATTACAAATTTTTCAAGACGCTCACGGTACTGCTTTTTAGGATCAAGACCACTAAGCATACTTCCGGCCAGAGACTCGGCAACATATCTTCCTGTCTGGATGGCATAAAAAATTCCCTCGCCAAACAATGGTTCGACAAGACCTGCGGCATCTCCAACAAGAAAAGTTTTTCCGTAGTAAGGATTTTTTATGTAATTTCCGTATGGAAGCGGAAAACCGGATAATTTTATTGACTCAGGGTCATTTATTCCCTGTGAACGCAAAAAATCCATAAATTCAGCCTTAAAATTACAAGTGTGGCTATTTAACCCACCAATACCCGCAACAACTTTTCCTTTTCCCGGAAACACCCATCCATATCCGGCTCTTAAACAGCCGATATATATTTCAGGAGCTTTAACTTCACGGGGATATTTATCAGTATCTATGGATACTTCTATTGTTGAAGCCAGATTACTTCGCCATTTTTTTTTATCAAAAGGAAGCAATCTTCTGATGGTGGAATTAACACCATCGGCAGCAATCAGATATTCTCCACGGAAAATTCTCCGTGAAGCTGTTTTAACTTCGGCATCGAACGCATTGCACTCCACAACCTGCTCACCGGGGAAAAAAACAGCGCCGGCTTCTATGGCCCTGTCCAGCAGAACTTTATCCATGACCATGCGGTCCACAAACCTGAACGGAACAGGACTTTTTCCATCTCTTATTTTTTTATCACGGTAGTTTACGGAGTAATCAGAAGATTCACTAAAAACAATGCCGAGCTTAAATAGATCTTCCACTTCATAACCGTATAACCGCTTGAAAAGATCAACCGATTTAACGGTCAGCAATCCGCCGCAGAGCTTCTTTCTTGGAAAGGAACACTTATCCAGAAGTGCAACCCTGTATCCCCTGTCAGCCAGAATAAATGCAGCTGTAGATCCGGAAGGTCCGGCCCCAGCTATAACTACATCAAATTTACCTGACACTGACTCTCCCTTAATAATTATTATTGACTGTACTCAATTGGAGTCTTACGACCAAAACAGCTCCAACTTAATAACCTTGGTATGCGAACTTGTGCAAGACGCATAATACGAAGAGAATGAAAAATAGACAAATTGAAGCAATAGTATTCGACTTTGACGGAACTCTGGCCCACCTGACCATTGATTTCGAAAAAATGAAAAGCAGGCTCAACGATCTTGCCAATGTCTTCGTTGACGACATGCCTGATGCACAGGACTATCCGGCTCTGGAATGGATAGAAAAAGTTTCAGGTTATATCAAGGAATCTGATCCGGAAACCGGAAAACAGTTCAATACACGGTGTCGCTTTCTAGTGACTTCCATGGAAATTGAGGCTGCCCAGAATGGTGGTATGTTTTCCTACTCTGTACCACTGCTTAAAATGCTGAAGAATGAAGGTATAAAAACCGCTGTAATCAGCAGAAACAGTGCTTCGGCAATAAAAACAGTGTGCCCCGAAATAACAAAACTCAATGAATGCGTTCTAGCCCGCGAAGATGTTAAGCTTGTAAAACCAAATCCTTACCATCTCAATAAAGCACTTGAACTGCTGGGCGTATCAAAAGAAAATACGATCATGGTCGGCGACCATCACATGGACATTCAAACCGCTAAAAATGCCGGAACAATGAGTGCCGGAGTTGCCAGCGGAAGAATAAGCATTGAAGAACTTAAAAAATCAGAGCCCGATTTTGTAGCCGAAACTTGTGAAGACCTTGTGCTACTGCTGCGTGAAAATAATCTTTTATAAATTATTAGCAAGACAGATATAAAAAAGCCTGAGGCCGAAGATTTTTTCTTCGGTCTTTTTTTTAACATTATGAAGCTATTGCCGGGTGGATATGGCAATGGTATTAATAAAATAAAATTTTAACGGCGGTCACGATTTTGGAAGATTCACCACGCAGATTTGCTTTCTATTCAATAGCAGCATCAATAATCACATTGGTTATGAAATTCGGTGCTTATTTCATAACGGATTCTGTCGGAATACTTTCAGACGCTCTGGAATCCACCGTTAATCTTGTTGCGGCATTATTTGCGCTTGCCGCAATAACCATCGCCATGCATCCTGCGGATAATGCCCATGCCTACGGACACGGAAAAGCCGAATATTTTTCAAGCGGTGCAGAAGGAATGCTGATTTTATTCGCCGCAATAGGAATTATATACGCTTCGGTTGAAAGATTCATTTCTCCAATGCCCCCCAAAAATCTTGAAGCAGGTCTGCTTGTCGCTCTGGTGGCTGGCGGTGTAAATTACATTACAGCGAAGGTCATGCTTAACGGAGCCAGAAAGTATGACTCAATTACCCTTGAAGCTGATGCTAAACACCTTATGACCGATGTCTGGACTTCAGCAGGTCTTATCGCAGGAATGGCGATTATGCTTTTCACTCCCCCGGAGTGGTCAATTTTAGACCCTGTAATTGCCATCATTATGGCTGCCAACGTAATTTTTACCGGATTTCAGCTGCTCACAAAATCCTATTCAGGACTAATGGATAAATCACTGCCTATTGAAGAGCTTAAAATTATTGATGACTGCATTCGCAAATCAGTCACCGGAAAAGCTCTTTACCACGGGCTTAGAACACGGAAATCAGGATCAGCCAGATTTATTGATTTCCATTTTCTGCTTCCGGGAAAAACATCAATCTCCGAATCTCACTACATCTGTAATGAAATAGAAAAGTATATCAAAGAAGAGCTTGGAAAAGAGACTCTTGTAACTATTCATGTCGAACCAATGGAAAATGAAGAGTCCTATGACTGTGAGGAAACAGGTGGGTTATGCAGCACCAAAATACGTTTTGATATTGACTACAAGTGTGAAAAATAAAACCGGAAGCAGATGCCTTAAAGACCTGATTCCGGTTTTTTAAAAAATCATATTTTCAGGACTACCACTTGTTTAAATGAATCCTTTCCTCTTTAAACCTGTCCTTGGGTTTAGATTCCTGTGCAGGCCAGCCGACAACAAGAAAAGCATGGGGAATTACATTTTCAGGAAGGTTGAATTTTTCGGTAAATCCTTTCACCCGGGCATCATTGTTATAAACTCCGGTCCACACGGCTCCCAAACCTTTAGCATGGATTGCAAGAAGAATATTCTGCACAGCGGCAGCACAATCCTGAACCCAGAATCCGGGATATTTTTCAAGGCTGAGATCACCGCAGACCAGAATGCCTAAAGGAGCCTGACCGGCCATGGCTGCATAAGGATTTATATCCTTAACGGAATCAAGAATTTCACGGTCGTCAACAACGATGAACTGCCAGGGCTGTGCATTTCCAGCACTTGGAGCCATCATTCCGGCACCTATAATCTCTTTTATTAATTCAGGTGAGATATCCTTTCCCTGTTCATATTTACGAATACTACGCCTGTTATAGATAGCTTCAAAAACATCCATTTCTATTCTCCCTGTATTTTTTATTAATACAAAATTTATTTTAGATAATAATTTCTGCTGTTATCCTAAAATTAAATTTTTTTTACAAGCAGGCACTAAAAAGTAACCTTGATAGAATATAAGTAACACTTCCATTAAAAATTATAATATTTAAAATATAAACCGATATTTTCCATTTTCCTTGACCGAACTCTTTTTTTTGATACTATTTAAGTACTAATTCATTTTTTATAAACGCATAATCAAGTTGAAAATCATCTTCTTTAATTAAACACGGAGGTTATATGAGTCTTAACGATCAAGAAATAAAAAACAAAATTATAGAGTTATATCCCGAAATTAAAAAATTCGGTTTAGAAATTAAAGCTGAATTCAGTACCGATAAAAACGCATGGCTTGTTACCTTAAAAAAAGGTGAAAAAACTCTGTACACGCATATAGAAAGTGAAGATGCAAGAAGATGCGTTGACGGTGAAAAATGTGTTTATTTCGGAAACCAGCTCATGGGATTCATAGATGCGTACTGCACTGGAAGCAGCGCATGCAGCATCTGATATTAAATAGCACACTCCCTCATCCGCACTGTCGTAAGTGCCTACCAACTTACTGACAGTGATCCATCTCCCGGCCTGCCGGTATATACTGGCGGGCCGGATTTTTTTGGGTTACACCTGACCCTGTATCCATCCACAAATTACTCGCATAAATAAAATCTATTAAGAATCTTGGACAACATTAAAGAATATATCCAGTCACTTCTTGCATCCCCGACCATGGGTGATCAGGTTGTAGACCACCGTAAAATATCAGGGAATAAAGCAACTTTTTCAGACCCGCGCCGACCATGGCCGGCGGGGATTTCCAATATGCTGGCTTTAAAAGGAATAGATAAACTCTATTCACACCAGAGCATAGCTGCGGACTATGTGCGCGCCGGAAGAAATGTTGTTGTAGCCACCCCTACGGCCAGCGGCAAAACCATGACTTACAATCTTCCGGTTATGGAACAGCTTTTACGCGACCCGGAAAGTCATGCGCTTTACCTTTTCCCTTTAAAAGCTCTAGCTCAGGACCAGCTGAAAACTTTTAATGAACTTGCCGCGTATCTTCCTGAAGACAGACGCCCGCATGCCGCTATTTATGATGGGGATACAACACCTTACAAGCGCAAAAAAATGCGCGACAATCCCCCGAATGTAATTTTAACAAATCCGGAAATGCTCCATTTATCCATGCTTCCATACCATGAACGCTGGATGAAATTTCTTGCCGGACTCACCCATATAGTTGTCGATGAAGTCCACACCTACAGAGGCATAATGGGTTCGAATATGGCAATGCTTTTCAGAAGACTGCTTAGAGTTTGCAGCTACTACGGAGCTGAGCCATCATTTGTATTTTCTTCCGCAACTGTTGGAAACCCTGCGGAGCTCTGCAAGAGTCTTACAGGCCTTGAAGTCACGGCAATAACTGAAAGCGGAGCAGCATCCGGAGACAGAAATTTTGTTTTTTTCAATCCTCAGGTAAGCCCATACAGTGCCGCAATACAGCTCCTTAAAGCAGCTCTGGCCAGAGGCCTGAGAACAATTGTCTATACCCAGTCAAGAAAGATGACTGAGCTGATTTCAATGTGGGTAAACGAGAAAGCCGGTGATTATAAAGACAGGATAAGTGCTTACAGAGCTGGTTTTCTGCCGGAGGAAAGGCGTGAAATAGAAGCCAGAATGTCCTCTGGAGAACTGCTGGCTGTAATATCAACAAGTGCTCTTGAACTCGGAATTGACATCGGCGGACTCGATCTGTGCATAATGGTCGGTTACCCCGGATCAGTCATGGCTACATTGCAGCGTGGCGGCCGAGTAGGCAGAAGCAACCGTGAGTCGGCTGTTGTTCTTATCGGACAGGAAGATGCCCTTGATCAGTATTTCATGAGAAACCCGGATGACTTTTTTTCAAGACCACCGGAATGTGCGGTGTTGAATCCCTATAATCCGGTTATAATGGAACGTCACCTTATCTGCGCCGCAGCGGAAATGACGATGCGAGAGGATGACCGTCTGCTGCGGGAAGCCCAGGTAAGAAAAAGGGTTGAAGAAATGGAGCAGGATGGAACTCTGCTTAGAAATGGCCGCGGTGACGAAATATATTCCAAAAGAAAAAGACCTCACCGGGAAGTTTCACTGCGCGGTTCAGGCGGCACCATACATATTGAGGATGCTGACAGTTCACAGCCTATCGGCACAATTGACGAAATAAGGTCTTACAGCGAAGCCCATGAAGGAGCGGTGTATATTCACAGGGGTAATACATACCGCATTACAGAAATGGATCTGGCCTCCAGAACCATAAAAGCTAAAAAAGAAAGAGTCGGTTATTACACCCGCGCAAGAAAAAATAAATCTACCGAAATAATAGAAATATACTCCCAAAAAGCAGTTTTCGGATGTGTCATGCGTTTCGGAAAACTACGGGTAACGGAAAAAATAACAGGATACGAAAAACGTGCTTCCAAGGGAGGACAGCTTCTTGGAATTGTTCCACTCGATCTTCCTCCTGTAATATTTGATACTCAGGGCTTGTGGATAGAAATTTCTCCGGACCTTAAAAGAAAAGCCGAAGATGAATTTATACATTTCATGGGTGGCATTCATGCCGTTGAACATGCTGCTATAGGAATTATGCCGCTGATGGTTCTGGCCGACCGTAATGACCTTGGTGGAATATCCACCCCGATGCATGAACAGGTCGGCGGTCCGGCTGTATTTATTTATGACGGAATGCCCGGAGGGGCCGGACTGACTATGCAGGCGTTCGATGAATCCGAACAATTATTGAAAAAAACATTGCAGACTATCAGTGAATGCGAATGTGAACTGGGCTGCCCTTCTTGTGTTCATTCACCAAAATGCGGTTCCGGCAACAGGCCTATTGACAAAGCAGCATCCATATTCATACTCGAAAATATCATAAATGCAGATTCACCAGCAGCCTCGGAGGTCAATAAATTGGATCTTAAACCTTTTGGCGAAAAAATAGAAAAGCCTGTCCCTGAACCCGAAAATTTCGGAGTTCTTGACGTTGAAACAAGGAGATCCGCTCAGGATGTAGGAGGCTGGAACAGAGCTGACCGCATGGGAATTTCAATAGCCGTTCTTTATGACTCAAGAACAGATCAGTTTTATGATTACACTCAGGATATGATTGGCGAGCTGGCTAAAAGGCTTGAAGAACTGGATCTTGTGATAGGCTTTAATATAATAGGTTTTGACTACAAGGTATTAACCGGAGTTTACCCTTATAAATTTAAGGAAGTACCCACTCTTGATCTTTTAAAAACAGTACACGAACGTCTTGGATACAGACTTAAACTTGATAATATTGCCAAGGCAACTTTGAATTCTGCTAAAAGTGCAGACGGACTGAAAGCTCTTGAATGGTGGAAAGAAGGAAAACTTGATCTCATAACCAAATATTGCCGTCAGGACGTTACGGTTACAAGAGATGTATATCTATTTGGGAAAGAAAACGGATATATCTTATTTACTAACAAAGAAAAGAAAAAAGTACGTCTACCTGTCAACTGGTAATTTTAATAATAATATATTTTTATATTCCTCCAATGCTTATTATAATTTTTAAATAATGTCTTATAATCATAAATTTATAATTCCATAATCATCCTCTTTTTTGAAACAATATTGTTTCATTTCATTTTTACTATTGATTTTATTATATAAATAAAAATAAAATATAATTTGATTATATTTTTTTCCTACTATCAAGGAATGAATTTCCATCTTGCTACAAGATATTTTTATTTAGTATAATAATATTAAATATTTATGTAAAAATACATTTTTTCCGGAGGACAAATGTTTCGTAACGTTAAAATAGGCACCAGAATACAATTAATATTTATACTGATGCTGCTTTCATTTGCTGTAGGGCTTGCTGAATACTGGCATTCCTCAAAAAATCTGACAGAGACAGGAACGGACATAATCGGACAGGTTACCCTCAATGAAGAAAAACAGAAAATATCAGTAGCCACTGATGTTCTTGCTGAATCTTTAAAGCTGGCTCTGAAAGGGGTAACAGATAAGACTGAGCAGGCAGCTATCGTCCAGCAGGCTCTGGACAGTATTCGTTTTGAAGACGACAATTCCGGATATTTTTATGCCTATAGAAAAACCGTATGTATTGCCCACGCCACCCTTCCTAAACTTATTGGCAAAGACTTGGCTGATCTCAAAGACGCCGGCGGTAATTACATGGTTCGTAATCTGTATCAGACCGCCCGTGCAGGCGGTGGTGTTATGCCTTTTGAATGGGAAAAACCCGGTGAAGGGGTTCAACCCAAAATAGGTACGGCAAAATTTATACCCGGTACTGACATCTGGATTGGAACAGGTGTCTATTTAAGCCATGTAAAAAAAGCACAGGATAAAATTCAAAGCAAACTTGAAAACATTGTTGATCAGAGAATAATCATCGCCATAGCTGTAATCCTGGTAATACTCCTGCTCATAATCCTCCCTATCTGCCTGCTCATTGCCAGAAGCATCAGAATTCCACTCAAAGAAGCGGTAAATGGTGCCAAAAGGATAACTGACGGCAGACTTGACGAAAAACTTGATGAAAGCGGAGCAGACGAACTTTCCGAGCTTTCGCGTGAAATGAACAAAATGTCATCTCAAATTTCGGTCAGCAGAAATGAAACCGAGAAAGCTGTCAGAGAATCACGCAAAGAAGCTCAGGAAGCAGCAGAAGCCCGAAATGAAGCTGAAAAAAATAAACAGGAAGTAGAACACTCCATTGCCGAAATAGGAAGAACAGTAAAAATACTGGAAGAAGCTGTCACTAAAAGTGGAGAGGTAATGGATACCGTGAAAAACCACATGCGTGAAATTCATGGTAAGGCAGACGATCAGCAGTATCAGATGGGACAATCTGAAAGTTCCATGGATAATTTAAGCAGAGCTGTTGAGATAATAACTTCTCTTTCAAGCGAATCCATGAATCAGGCCAAGGAAGAACTGAACTCCACAAGAGATGGAGCCAGAATGGTGGAAGAATCAGTCCAGTCAATCAGAGAAATTCATTTAAAGGCTGACGAATTAGAAAAACAGATGGCTGAACTTGATGATCAGGCTGAATCAATCGGTAATGTTATGACCGTTATTTCAGATATTGCGGATCAGACAAATCTTCTGGCTCTGAACGCAGCCATTGAAGCGGCCAGAGCCGGAGAAGCCGGTCGCGGATTTGCTGTTGTTGCGGATGAAATACGCAAGCTCGCAGAAAAGACAATGAATGCGACCAAAGAAGTTGGTAATATAATTCTCGGAATCCAGAGCAGTGCTCAGGCCAACGCACAATCCATGAGTAAAATTGCTGATGATATAACTGAAGCTGCCGACATCTCTGAAAAATCAGGAGAAATGCTTGAGGTAATTTCAGAGGGGGCAGAAGAAGCCTATAAGCGTTCATCCTCGATTTCCGAATCAACTGAAGATCAGGCTCAGGCTAATATGCAGGTCAGCAACTCAATTGAAGAAATGAAAAAGCTGGTTGAAGAATCAAAAGATAACGTTCAGGGATCTCAAAATGCAGTCACCAATCTGGACAGCATAATGGGCGACATCAAAAAAGTTATCAACAATCTCAAAAAGCGTATCGATTAAATATAAATACAGAACATTCGGTCAAGAACCTAAAAAAGCCCCTGTAATCAGATTACAGGGGCTTTTTATAAACAGTGTAAAGCAACTAATAAGATTCAATTTTTTCCACAGGCTCAGTAAGCAGGAAATCACCGTCACTGATCCATTTTTTAAGCTTATCAGCAATTTCAAGCGAGATAGAGTAACTGGTCATGGGAATTGTCGGAATGGTTTTACCATTCAGATTTATTTCTCCTGATCTCAGCTCCTCATAAGTAACATGACCGAGAATACGTGAGATTCCATTAGGATAATCATATCCGTAGTCTCTTACAGGTACCTGAATATCCGCATCGGAAACACCGGCATACCATGCAACTTCCTCGTTCAAAACAGGGATAGGAATACCTACACCAACTGAAATTGTGCAGCCGTATCCGGGGAAACCAAGTCCGCGTACATACCTCTGTTCCATGCCTTTCATGTCACCCTTGAGCATAAGGGTACCGGAACCGGTAAGAGGGATACCACGTTCATTTCTTTTAGGATTCGGCACATGCTGGGTTCCGGCTCCGAGAACATGTCCTATTCCACCACCGAGGAATATCTTTGTTCCAAAACCTATGGTCATGAAATAAGGATCATTCAGAAGCGGTGAAATCTTTCCGGCAGTAGCATAGTTTGCGTTACGCTGATTGGGCTTTAGAGGTCCCATGTACGTGTAGACAGTTCTGCTGGTCATATTAACCGCGCAATTGTAATTCTGATAGCAGTTGCGGGGATTAAGCAGCCATGCGTTGGGAAGATCCTTAAGGGTTATATCCTTCTCCACTTCACGGCGCGGATAGCAGTCCGTTCCATAGGCCTTTGCCTTGAGATGGATAACCTTTCCGGCGATCAGATCTTCGATTACATGCCCTCCTCCGTAGGAGAAACGGCCGGGATGAACTTTATTAAGCGGATCATCAGCGGCAGGCTCTGTGGCTCCGAGATAGGAGTCAACAGCGGCAAGACCGGCATGACAGGGAACATTGTTCAGCCAGCACTGTGATGTTTTGATAACAGGTGCGGACTGTCCGATGTTGAAAAGCATTCCCGAAGAACACATCGGTGAAAAAGTTCCGGTAGTGACGACATCTATTTCTTTTGCCGCCTGAACCTTGCCTTTCGAACGGACTATATCGACCATCTCTTCGGCATTGACGACAACGGCTTTGCCTTTTTTGATGCGATCATTGATTTCTTTTATCGATTTATTGACTTCAAACGTATCTGCCATTGGAAAACTCCGTTTGCATGTTTCACAGGGGGATAGCAATTGTGGCTTAAAGACGATTTTAATGCAATTGTATTTTTAAGCAAGAATCAGTTTAATAAAGCCGTTTACCCTTGGCTTGAAGGGCAAAATCAGCTATAAGATTAAAAGAGTTGCGGGGTGGTTGAAAAGGTAGTTGCTGACATTTTTTTTTCTTTTAAATTCTAGATAGATAACCATATAAAAAACACCTATCCCATCAAGTGAAAAACGGACTAAGAAATCACCTCCTCCAGACCTGTTCCGAATCAGAGTTACAGCGATGGTACGATCCCATAAAAATCGATATTTCAGACGAAACCGGAGAGGTTGTCGTCACCTTTCCTCATGCTTTTTTCGGTAACTGGTTCAAAAACAGCATTCAAAGCAGATTCGAGGAACAACTTTCAACTTTTCTTGGTAAAGGTTTTAAAGTTTCATACTCAAACAACGGGCAGCAAAAATCATCAGAGCAACACTCTGCCATAAGTGAAACTCCAAGGAGAATTGACTTTCCTTTCGGTCACACTTTTACCTTTGATAATTTCATCATCAGTAAAAAAAACTTTTTCCCGCTAGCTTCAGCAAAAGAAGTCGCCAGACTTGAAACAGTTACTTTCAACCCATTTGTAATCTGTGGAAAAAACGGCAGCGGCAAAAGTCACATGATGAAAGCCATTGCCAATGAAATAAGCAAAAGAGTTGAAACCGATAAAATTTTTCTTGGAAACATGGATGATATAAAAACCATTTATTCCGTTAAATTTTCAGGTGATAACTTCAAAGCCAGAAATTACTTTTTCAGTATGGACTATATCTTTGTGGACGATTTTCAATCAATCCGCAAATACGAGGAACTACAGCAGGAAATGATATCTATTTTCAATAATTTTTATGAAAATGAAAAACAGATGGTCTTCTGCTGCAATGACAAGCTGGTCACTTATGACTTTTTAAACCAGAACCTTAAATCAAGACTGGAATGGGGACTCATTGTCACTCTTAAAAGGCCTGACCTTGAAATTAGAACATCGTTCATACAAAAGCAGTGCAAAATAAAAAAGCTCCAGCTTTCAAAAGAGCAGATACTGACCCTGTCCCAGAAATTTCAGGATTTCCGCTACCTTCAGGGCATTCTGATTAAACTTTCGGCATTCAAAGAGCTGGTAAGGAAAAACCTCGACCAGAAAGACTTCGAGCATATTTTAAACAATACCGAAGAAAAAACAGATCAGGAACTTACACCTGAATATATTCTTCAGGCTGTCTCTGAGCATTTCAATGTTTCAACTGAAGAGCTGAAAGGCAACAAGAGGCTGCAATCCATAGTGCGCCCGCGACAGATGGCCATGTATCTCTGCCGGCATCTGCTGGGAGTTTCTTTTCCTTCGCTAGGACGCATATTTGGGGGCAAGGATCATAGTACTGTTCTTTATTCTGTTAAAAAAATAGATAAATTACAGAAGGTTAATAAAGAAACGAAAGACCTGTTGATAACTTTGGAAAATAAATGCCGCGGGCGTGTTCCTAAGTAATTAAAAACAAAAAGAATGTTCATCTGTTCGGTATATCCGACAATGATTGTTCTTAAAAAATATTTATATTTTAAACACTTATTTAGATAAGTAACATACGAACCGAGTATACGAAAAAAACAAGGAGAATATATATGTTTTTAAAGGTGAACAGAGATGAAGTGATTGAAGGATTGCAGAAATCCGCCAGCATAATTCCAGCCAAAACAGGGGCTGCATATTTGAGGACCATCTGGCTGAAAAGCGAAGAAGGAAACCTCAGCATCATGTCCACCGATTCCAATCTGGAATTTTGCGGAACTTATCCGGCTGAGATAATCGAAGAAGGTCTGGCCGGAGTTCAAGGCAGAGCTTTTTATGATCTGGTACGCAAACTGCCTTCAGGGCAACTCGTAATTAAAACAGATCCTGACGGAGCAAATATCCTTGTGGAACAGGGATCACGTAAATACAAACTTCCTGTTAACGATCCTACCTGGTTTCAAAAATTTTCATCCTTTCCCGGTGAAGGAGCTGTTTTCTGGTCAGGAGACTTTCTTCTTGAGCTCATAGAACGCATTGCTTTCTGCATTAGCGATGAAGACTCAATGGAAGCCATTGCCTGCCTTAATATGGTGCCTTCAAACGGTGAGAAAGGAAATTTCGTCGAAGTCTGCGGTCTTAACGGTCATCAGTTTGCCATGCTCAGATTTTTCAATGATGATATCCATGCCCTTCTTCCTGAAGACGGAATTCTCATTCAGAAAAAATACATCATGGAACTGAAAAAATGGCTGACGGAAGACGAAATTGAATTGAGCTTAAGTGACAAGCGACTGTTTTTTAAAACAGCCGACGGGAAAGAAATATTCAGTCTGCCACTGAGTTACTATCAGTACCCCAACTATCAGAACTTTCTTTCCAAGTTGGATGAGGATAACGTATCCAAAATGAACGTTGAAAAAAGCGAACTCTCGAATGCTCTCGAGCGTATTTCAATTTTCAACACTGATTCCAACCGTTGCGCTTCATTCATGTTCAATCCCGGCGAACTTGTCCTTTTCAGTCAGGGACAGGAAGTCGGAACAGCGACAGAATCATTGGAAATAGAGTTCAGTGGTGAGATTGAAAGAATAGCTTTCCCTACCAAAAATCTTATTGAAGTTCTCAACCATTTCCAGTCACCGAATATCAACTTTACCCTGACCGGAACAGAAGCTCCCTGCGGAATGACAGGAGAGGACGATAATGAATATCTTGTTATTGTCATGCCCATGAAGGTTCAGGAAGAGACTTACTACAGCGAGGAAGATGTTTAATGTCCAATAAGGAATACTCAGCTGATTCCATTACCATACTTGAAGGACTTGCGGCCGTCCGCAAACGCCCGGCGATGTATATCGGTTCAACTGATGGCAGAGGGCTCCACCATCTCGTTTACGAGGTTGTGGATAACTCAATTGATGAAGCTATGGGCGGATACTGCGATAAGGTTAAAGTCACTCTGCACATGGACAACAGTGTCACCGTATCCGACAACGGACGCGGTATTCCTGTTGATATGCATCCCAAGGAAAAGAAACCGGCACTTGAAGTCGTTATGACCGTACTCCACGCCGGAGGTAAGTTTGACAATGATGCTTATAAAGTTTCAGGCGGACTGCATGGTGTTGGTGTATCCTGCGTAAACGCTTTGTCTGAGCAGCTTGAAGCTACAGTCAAAAGGGACGGGAAAATATACCGCCAGTCATATTCACGCGGTGTCCCGCAGGGACCTCTTGAGGAAATAGGCGATGCCGTAACACACGGTACAACCATAAGATTTCGTCCTGACGAAGAAATTTTTGAAACAAATGTGTTTGAATTCAATATCCTGAAAAAACGTTTTCAGGAGCTGGCCTACCTCAATAAGGGGCTTGAAATTGAGTTCAAAGACGAAAGAACCAATGAAAAAGCTACATTCAGAGCTGACGGAGGAATAAAGTCCTTTGTTGAAGATCTGAATAAAGGCGTTACCCCGATACATGATATTGTTTTTGCTGCCGGTGAAACAGATGCCGTTATTACAGAGCTGGCTATCCAGTATAACACCGGATACAAAGAAAATACCCATACCTTTGCAAATAATATCAGAACCGTTGAGGGTGGCACACATCTGGCCGGTTTCAAAGGTGCTTTAACAAGAGCAATCAACAACTATATCCAGAACTCCGACCTTCCCAAAAAGCTTAAAGTTAAACTTTCCGGTGAAGACGTGCGTGAAGGTCTGACCGCTGTAATCAGTGTTAAACTTCCTGATCCCCAGTTCGAAGGCCAGACAAAGACCAAACTCGGAAACTCGGAAATGGTCGGTATTGTCTCAGGTATCGTTTATGACCGTCTGTCAGCTTATTTTCAGGAAAATCCCAAGGATGCCAAAGCGATTATCGAAAAAGTCGTGGACGCTTCCAGAGCAAGGGAAGCTGCAAGAAAAGCGCGTGAACTTGTTCGCCGCAAAGGTGCTCTCTCCGATCACTCACTCCCGGGCAAACTTGCTGACTGCCAGAGCAAAGATCCTTCAGAATGTGAAATATTCATAGTTGAGGGTGACTCCGCTGGCGGATCTGCAAAACAGGGAAGAAATCCTAAATATCAGGCAATTCTTCCTCTGCGCGGTAAAATTCTGAACGTTGAAAAAACCAGATTCGATAAAATGCTCGGCAATAAAGAAGTCAGAGCACTTATCACCGCTATGGGCATCGGTATCGGAGATGAGGAAGGTCAGAAGGATTTTGACAAACTTCGCTATCACAAAGTTGTCATCATGACCGATGCTGATGTTGACGGATCACACATCAGAACCCTTTTGCTGACATTCTTTTTCAGACAGTATCAGGAGCTTATCGAGAGAGGCCATCTGTATATCGCTCAGCCTCCCCTGTACCGTGTCGCAAAAGGAAAGTTCGAAAAATTCATCAAGGATGATACTGAACTTTACACCCTGCTGATCGATAGAATCAGTAAAGACATGGTTATTAAAGCTGAAAGCGGAAAAGAATTTTCCGGTGCTGATTTTATTGCCATGCTTGATGAAATCAGATTCTTGAAAAATAAAGTTATCGAAGCTTTCAGCATGGGAATACAGGAAGATCTTTTCATGACCCTGATCGGTCTTGATGAAATGATTACTCCTGAAATGCTCAAAAATTCAGAGACATCTGAACTTGTAAAAACTCTCGATAACTTTGGTTACAATCTATGGATTGAACGTGAGCAGGAAGAAGAAGATGAACGTGTTTTCGCTCTTTTTGAAGACCGTAACGGACATCACACCAAGCTTGCTGTCGAGTTTTTCAATTCAAAATTGTTCAGGCACAGCTACCAGAAATATCATACTGCCCTTGATGAATGCGGAACACTTGATTTTGTAGCCGTTAGAGGAACAGATGAAATACCATGCAACGGTCTTTTCAAACTGCTGGACACCATTGTTGACGAATCATGGAAGGGACTAAATATCCAGCGCTATAAAGGTCTGGGTGAAATGAATCCCGAACAGTTATGGGAAACAACCATGGACCCGGATAAAAGAACCATGCTTCAGGTTACTATCGATGATGCTGCTGCCGCCCACGATATTTTTGTCGACCTTATGGGAGACAATGTCGAACCGCGCCGTGAGTTTATCGAGAAGAACGCATTGGCTGTTCAGGAACTTGATATTTAATATCTTGATTTGTTTTAGTTTTCCACGGCTTAAAAAGTTTTAAGGCTTTGCCGTGATTTTTGGAAATGAATAAGCCTTCAATCCAAAAGACTGTATGTTTTATTGGATTATAAAGATAAAGCTTCTTTTTATAACAATTGTATAAAAAGTTAAGTTAATCAGGTGACTTGATAATTTAAGACACCGGAGGCTGTAAAATAGTGCTTCCCAACCGGAGGTTGCAGTGACTCAGGTAACAATTGAAGATGAACTTAGAAAATCCTATCTGGAATATTCTCTCAGTGTCATTATAGGCCGAGCGATTCCTGATGCCAGAGACGGATTAAAACCGGTTCACAGGCGTATTTTATATGCCATGCATGAACTTGGTAACTATTATAACAGAGCTTATAAAAAATCGGCGCGTGTTGTCGGTGACGTAATCGGTAAATATCATCCCCACGGTGATTCTGCTGTTTATGACGCTCTTGTCCGTATGGCCCAGGAATTTTCCATGAGAGATCCTCTTGTGGACGGTCAGGGTAACTTCGGTTCCATTGATGGTGATGCGGCAGCGGCTATGCGTTACACCGAAGCCCGCATGTCCAGACTCAGTTCTGAATTTCTGGCCGACCTGGACAAAAATACTGTCGATTTCAGGGATAACTACGATAACTCCCTGCAGGAACCCTCAGTTCTGCCTACAAAAGTTCCAAACCTGCTGCTTAACGGTACATCCGGTATTGCAGTTGGTATGGCCACCAATATTCCACCGCACAACCTCGGTGAACTTATAGACGGAACAACCCATCTTCTGGATAATCCTGATTGTGAAATTTCAACCCTGATGAAGTTTATCAAGGGTCCTGATTTCCCGACATCCGCCATGTGTTTTGGTGGAAAGGGTCTTGAAGAAGCCTACCATACCGGACGCGGAAGTATTAAAATCCGCGGTGTTCTGAATATAGAAGAACGCAAGAACGGAATGGAGAGCGTGGTTATAACTGAAATTCCCTACGCTCTTAATAAATCCACGCTGGTAGAAAAAATTGCTCTACTGATAGGTGAGGGAAAAATTGAAGGTGTTTCAGACCTTCGTGACGAATCAGACCGTAACGGTATCAGAATCGTTATAGACCTCAAACGCGGTTCAATCGCTGATATCATAATTAATCAGCTCTATAAATTCACCCAGCTTGAAACCTCTTTCGGTATCAACATGATGGCTGTTGTAGATAACAGACCCGTCCTGCTGAACCTCAAGAGTGTTTTACAGTGCTTCCTTGATCATAGACGTGAAGTTGTTATCAGGCGGACAAGATATGATCTTGAAAAGTCTGAAAAACGCGCCCACATTCTTGAAGGGCTGCGTATCGCTCTTGATAACATTGATGAAGTTGTAAGAATTATCCGCGCTTCAAAGGCTGCGGAAGAAGCACGCATCGGACTCATGGAAAGATTTGAGCTGTCACAGCCGCAGGCTCAGGCCATTCTGGATATGAGACTTCATCGTCTGACCAACCTTGAGCATGAAAAACTTCTCGAAGAATATGCTGAACTTCTTAAAAGGATTGAATATTTCAAAAGTATTCTTGAACAGGAGGAAGTTCTCAAAGGCGTTATCAGAGATGAACTTGCGGAAGTTAAAAAGACTTACGCAACTGAACGCAAAACAAAGCTCATGGGTCATGATCCTAACGATATTGATATCGAAGATCTCATCCCTGATGATGAAGTTGTTATCACCCTTTCAAGGCGCGGATATATCAAGCGTACTCCGCTTTCAAACTACCAGCGTCAGAAACGTGGCGGAAAAGGTATTGCCGGTGTTTCAACAAGGGATGGAGACTTCATTCATACTTTCCTGACCACTTCGAATCATCAGCATCTGCTGCTCTTCACTTCCAAAGGAAAGATGTTCAAAATCAAGGTTCATCAGGTTCCGGAAGGAAGCAGAAACGCAAAAGGCGCACATATCGCCAACCTTCTGCCTCTTGAAAAGGATGAGTCAATTGCAACGGCTCTTTCCATGAGAGAATTTTCAGATGACTACTTCTTCCTTTTTGTAACCAAGAAGGGAATGGTCAAACGTTCTCTTATTTCGCTTTACAGCAACTGCCGTCAGTCCGGAATACGCGCCGTAAACATGCGTGAAGATGACGAGCTGATAACTGTTAAGCAGGTCGGAGCAGATGACGAGATTGTTCTGGTTACCAGAAAGGGAACATCAATCCGCTTCAGCTGCCATGATGTTCGTCCTATGGGCCGTGTAGCAAGCGGAGTAAAGGGTATTGCCCTGCGCAGTGGTGACGAAGTTGTTTCCGGTGTTGTAACCGGAGATGAATTCCGTACCCAGCTGCTCACCGTTTCAGAAGGCGGATTCGGAAAGAGAACCAATATTGATCAGCACAGAACTCAGACACGAGGCGGAAAAGGTATCATCAGTATGCGTGTTACCGATAAAACCGGCAGTGTTCTCGGTGCTATTATGGTTTCTCAGGATGATGAAGTTGTTCTTCTCACGTCAGGAAATAAAATTATCCGCATGTCCGTTGGTGAAGTAAGCCTTGTCGGCAGAGCCACTCAGGGCGTACGCCTTGTGAGAATGGATGAAAATGACTTTGTAGCAGGATTTGATCTGGTCATCGATGACGATGAACTGGATTCTGATCTGGAAACGGAAGAATCCTGATTATGAGGAAATTCCTGCTTATATTTATCGCAGCCCTGACAATATTCAGTGTTCAGGGCTGCGAAAATAACAGTAATCAGGTTAATCCTGAATTTGCGAAAGCCCGGAAATCCTTTTCAGACGGATATTACTTTGAAGCTGAAAAGGGTTTTGAAAGCTATCTGCAAAACAACCCGCAGGGAAAAAAACGTCTACAGGCGTGGAATAAGCTTGTTTCCATTGCTTCTGATGTGCGACAGGACCCGGAGCGTGGAGCAAGCATTTTAGAAGCCATGTATCTTGAATTCGGGCATGACTCCAAAAAAGCTCCTGTGCTTAAAAGACGTGTAGCAGCAATGTATATCCGCTGCGGTAAACTGAAAGCAGCAGTTGAAAATCTGGAAAAAAGTCTTGAATTTCCTGAT
The DNA here is from genome assembly GCF_000429985.1 of Maridesulfovibrio bastinii DSM 16055. Classification (NCBI taxonomy): domain Bacteria; kingdom Pseudomonadati; phylum Thermodesulfobacteriota; class Desulfovibrionia; order Desulfovibrionales; family Desulfovibrionaceae; genus Maridesulfovibrio; species Maridesulfovibrio bastinii. The sequence goes on along the minus strand of NZ_AUCX01000009.1, from coordinate 62,863 downwards.
CAGCCACAGGCTGAAATGGATAAAACAAGAATGATGCTCGCAAGAACTTATCGAGAGCTTAGAAGCTACGATCTGGCTATTCTTATTTTTGGTGAATGTGCCGATTACACTGACAATATTGAAACAAAATCAGAAGCTCTTTTTGAAAAAGCCCAGACTCTGACTTTGATTCAGGCCAGACAGAGAGCTATGGCAGAGCTTGAGAATCTTGTCAGCATGCATGAAGTTTCCGCGGAGATACACTCCGAGGCCGCTTTTCTGCTTGCAGACCTTTATGAGCAGCAGGATGACTATAAAAAAGCTCTGGACCTGCTTAAAGAGATAAAAGACACATACCCTAATCCGAATGCCATAGAACTGCGCATCAGCTATATTGAAAAAGAAATCAAATAGTTATTCGAGTTCATAAATATATCCATAATAAAGAAGGGTGTTCAAAATACTTTGAACACCCTTCTTTATTTATTACCTAAAATTTATATTTTTATCTATTTACCTGAAATATTATATTTTTTAAGTTTATACTGCAAAAGTGATTTAGAAATTCCAAGCATTTCAGCTGCATCAACTTTTACAAAATTACTATGAACAAGAGCCCTGCGCACAAGGTTTGCTTCAATTTTTTCAAGGGTATGTGCAAGATTGAGTTTTGAAGGAAGAAGATCAACTGCACTTTTGAACTGTGATTCCTCATCTTTTATTTCGGATGGCAGATCTTCCGATTTAATTTGCGGACCGGGGCTTAAAACCACGCAGCGTTCAATTACATTCTGTAACTGGCGCACATTTCCGGGCCACTCATAGGCAGAAAGATAATCCATTGCTGATGGTGAAAATCCTTCAAAAGACTTGTTATTGTCCTGAGAATATTTTTCAAGAAAATGATTTGTAAGAAAAGGTATATCTTCCCGGCGTTCACGAAGGGGAGGAACTTCAATGCTTACAACATTAAGGCGATAATACAGGTCTTCTCTGAATTCCCCGGCTTCAACGGCTTTTTTCAAATCTTTATTTGTTGCTGCAACTATCCTTATATCAACTTTGATGGGGTCCACCCCACCAACTCTTTCAATTGTCCTTTCCTGAATTACCCGCAGAAGTTTAACCTGCATGTCCTGTGAAAGTTCACCTATTTCATCTAGGAAAAGAGTTCCTTTATCAGCGGCTTCAAACCTTCCGCGTTTGCGGGCTACAGCTCCTGTGAAAGAACCTTTTTCATGTCCAAAAAGCTCACTTTCCAGAACTCCGGGATTAAGGGCCATACAATTGACTGAAATAAACGGGTTGTCACAGCGCGGTGAAGACTGGTGAATAGCTTTGGCTATGAGTTCTTTTCCAGTACCAGACTCACCAGTTACCAGAACAGTACTGTTTCCCGGTGCTGCTTTTTGTATCATATCAAAAACCGCAAGCATCGGGCGGGAACGTCCAATAATATTTGAAGGAGAGTAACGCTCTTTTATCTGTTCGCGGAGCAGTCTGTTTTCCCGCTGGGTATTTGAAAACTGGGCTGCTTTGGTAACTGAAAGCAATAATTCTTCATTGGCGAATGGTTTGGTTATGTAATCAAAAGCACCTATTTTCATTGCTTCGACAGCTGATTCAATACTACCGAATGCAGTCATGATAATAACCGGAATGTATGGAAAATTTTTCTTGATGTGCTCAAGAACTTCCTGCCCTGTCAGTTTAGGCATTTTCATATCGGTTATGACCATATCAACTTCAGATTCATCAAGATATGCAAGGCCTGTTTCCGGGTCTGAAAGAGCTGTGACATTGTAACCTTCGTCACTTAATATCGCTTCAAGAATAAGCAGATAGTTTGTCTCGTCATCAAGTACTAAAATATTGCTGGACATTGTAATTCCGTTGACTGGTTAACAGGTTTCTTTTTTCGGGAATATCAGAGTAATCATGGCCCCGCCCTCAGGGTTGTTATCTATTTCCATAGATCCCTCATGGCTTTCCACAATATTGCCGACTATGGCAAGACCAAGGCCTGTTCCGTTATCTTTAGTGGTAAAAAAGGGATCACATACTTTATCTATTATTTCCTGTGAAAATCCCGGACCATTATCCGAAAAAACTACTTCAATGCTTTCACCGTTATCATTGATAAACAGATCAATAACACTGTCTGACTCAATCGCCTGAATAGAGTTTCCGGTAAGATTGTAAAATGCTCTGTAAAGAAGATCGCTGTCACCGCAGATATAATTACCGGGAACGTAGTTCCGATTGATAATTATATTATTCTGCTCACAGCGCGCTTCCATAAAAAATACTATTTTATCCAGTATTTCAGCCGGATCAGTTTTTGTTTTGTTTACCTTTCGCGGCCGGGCATAATCAAGAAAATCACTTACAGTCCTGCTCAGACGTTTCGTTTCCTGATGGATAGCTTCCAGAATTCTGGTATTAACAGGATCTTTTTCTTTAATCCGTTTAAGGAGAAGCTCCGAGCTGGAGCTTATGATTCCAAGAGGATTTCTTATCTCATGGGCTACACCTGAAACCATTCGTCCTATACTGGCCAGCTTTTCACTCTGATTAAGCTCACGTTCAAACTGTTCACGGTCTTCAATACGCTGGGCGTTTATCATATCAGCCCTTTTGATAATCATCATGATAGTGGCAAAAAGTATCAGCGCGGAAAAACTGGAAGTAAAAAGAATCAACCTTTCAAAATTTATGACAGACTGATAATCCTCAGTAATATCCTGAGTTATTTCAAGAGCTCCCATAATAAAATTTTCATCAATATTAAGACTTCGCTCAGAGCGTAGCGGATAGGTCATCTTAAGCAGCATTGATCCCGGCTTCATATCAAAAGTAAAAATAGCTGCGAAGGTAGATATATTGCTTACAAATTCATAACTGGCAACGCCTTTATCAAGAGCTTTTTTAACAAACTGTCCAGCCAGTCCTTTTTTACCGATTATTGATTTATCAGTGGAGTAGGAAACAATGAAACTCGGATCTATAATACGTACTTCATTAATTTTAAAACTGTGAATGGTTGTGCGGACAACCTGATCCAGCCTTGTCATCTGCTCTTCGTTTTTCAGAGCAACTTTTCCATAACCAATGATAGTCGGGAGAATAAACCTTCTATATATCTGGTGGTTAAGGTTTTCAGCCTGTAACAGCGCAAATTCTTTCTGCTTTTCGAGCAGGGTATCATCGGCATGATTTGCCAGAAAAACCGACAGGCCCAGACTGCTGGCAACAATAACAGCTAGAAGTGTCCATGAAAGAAATTTTACAAGTTGAAATGAATGGACCTGTTCGGTTTGCTTATTTGAATCCAAAAATCAGAACTCCTGTTCTTTGCGCTCAGTGCTGAGAAATGCATCAAGGTCTTTTTTCTCAGCAGCAAGTCCACCGGCTCCCATCCTTGCCTTGGCAAGACGTTTTCCTAACTCTACGGCAGGCTGGTCTATCGGGTTGATGTTTAAAATCCATCCGGTGAAAATTGTTGCTGCCATCAAAAGTCCCATAAGTTTTCCGGCAGCTTTTTCATCAGCAAAGGCCAGCTGCATTTCAACCAGAGGAACTCCGGTTTTACATAAAGCCATTTTAGTTCCAAGACCTTCTGCCTGAAGAAGCTCACCGAATTTTCTGTTTTTGATGTAGGCGAACTTTTCAGGAATGTCATCGGGAAAAGCCATACCTTCCGGAAGATTGGGGCAGGTCAAAAATAAGCAGGCCTTGTTTCGTGGTCCATCAAGGAACATCTGGTTTACAGAATGCTGGTCAGTAACCCCTACTGCCGGAATGGGCTGACTTCCTTTTCCTTCCTTACCGATGCTTTCGGCCCAGAGCTGGGCAAACCACTGTCCGAAGCAGGCCCATTGGGGAATATACGAGAAGAAAATTAGCTCATTATAGCCCTTTTCCATGAGCGCAGCATTCCAGCAGGCCAGCTCGAATGAAGGATGCTCCACTATTTTCCAGGCATCAAGAGAAGGTGAAGCAAGTGGTGCTAAAATGTTGGCAGCCCCTTCCACTAGGGAGCTGTAATCAATTCCCATAAACATGGCAGGTAGAAGACCTACGGCAGACAGAATTGAATAACGCCCGCCAAGATAATCAGGAACTTCAAGACTGCGTATTGAAAGTTCGTCAGCCTGCTCCCGCAGAAATCCGTTATTTTTGTCAGTTACAAAGATGAAATTGTCATTCCAGCGTTCAGGACTGGCTTTACGCATCCATTCTTTGGTCAGAAAATACTGGCTGATAGTTTCAATTGTGCCGCCGGATTTGGAGACAACAACAACAATTGTTTTTTCAGGAGGAAGTTTTTCAAGATAGGCTTCAATTGAATTTACGCAGACATTATCTGCTATCCAGAGCCATGGACCGTTATGACCGGGCTGGTCCTGACTTTGAAAAAAAGCTTTCTGGAGTGCGCGGGCTCCAAGTGCTGAACCGCCGATTCCAAGCAGAAGCATGTGCTCGAAACCTTGAATAAAGGGCTTTAATCCTTCAAGCTCGTGAAGAAGTTCAGGCATGTAGCCCATAGAACAAAATGGTAGTTTACCCTGTTCTATTTCATTTTTTAATTTTTTTGAAATTAATTCAGCTTGTTGGCGAGGGGTCGAAATGTCCAGATTATCAAGAAAGCCGTTAGTCCAGTCTATTATGTTCGCAGCCATATCTGATTTCCCCCTGATGATTTTAGTGGCATTCCCTGTTTTTTATAACAGGGAATGCCTGTTTATTTTTCAAATATGGTTATTATTACGAACTTTTTATTTCTTCATCAACACTTTGCCGACTTTTTCAAGTGAAGATTTCAGAATTTCATCATCTACGGCATAGGAAAAGCGGATACAGCGGTCATCACCGAAAGCTGAACCGGGGACAAGAGCGATACCGGCTTCTTCAAGAATCTTGGTACACATGGAAGCTGAATCAGGTGTTTCTTCATCGTAAAATGCGTTGAGAACCGGGAAGAGATAAAAAGCTCCATCAGGTTTTGAACATTTTACGCCGGGCCATGATGTAATGATATCATAGGCAATATCTCTACGTCTCTGGAATGCTTCCCTCATAGTATCAACAAGATCCCACGGACCTTCATAAGCAGCGATAGCGGCTTTCTGGGTCATTGAATTGATATTTGATGTAGACTGTCCCTGAATCTTTACTATTGATTTAACGAGGTCGGCATGAGCCAGTGTTGTTCCTACACGCCAGCCGGTCATGCTGAAACTTTTTGAAAGAGCACCAACAACAGCAACATCTTCAGGATTCTTTTCCCAGAATGTTGAAAGTGTTGAAAATGTAGCCGGCTCGTAAACAAGCCTGTCATAAACTTCATCACAGATGATGAATATTCCGCGTTTTTTAGCCCACTGTGCAATTTCATCAAGATGAGCCTGCGGATAATGTCCACCAGTAGGGTTGGACGGGGTGTTTAAAATAAGAACTTTTGTTTTAGGTGTGCTGCTTGCTTCCAGATCTTCAACAGAAGCTAAAAAACCGTTGGAGGCTTTTGTTGGCACAATAACCGGTTTTCCATCGGCCAGTTCAACCATGGGAGGATAGCTTACCCAGTAAGGTGCAGGAATAAGTACTTCGTCACCCGGATCGACCAGAGCCATACACAGATTGTAAAGAGAGTGTTTTCCACCGTTGCTGATAATTGTATTTTCAGCTTCAGCTTTAACACCGTAAAATTTTCCGTAATATTCAGCTACGGCTTTGCGGAGAGCCGGCATTCCCGGAACCGGTGTGTAACGTGTGAATCCTTCATCTGCTGCTTTTTTCAAGGCTTCACATACATGCTTTGGTGTAGGAAAATCTGGTTCGCCCACGGCAAGGCTTACAATCTCCCTTCCCTGTGCGCGCAGTTCCTGTGCTTTAGCGTTCACCGCCAAAGTAGCTGACGGCTTTGCTCTCATAAGTCTTTCGGAAATTTTCATTTCAATCGATCCTGCTGCTATTGTTATCTTCATTACCCCAGCCGAATGTCTGAAAATTTTTACAGACTAACCCGGCAGTCCAATTTGTTACCCAAAGGACTAGATTTGAAATATTTCAACCTGCCGGAAAACTTTCTGCCTGAAAATTTTCATAAAATGTATTACACCGGAACAGAAATTTAGTTGAAAACAGTGTAAAGGTAAATCTTTGCTTCATCTAATTTTCAGGATAAATCAAGCTTAGTGAAAAACTGATCATGGATTTTTAATGCTGCCGGTTATCTGTTCATACCGTTTATAGTGAATGAACTTGACTGTTTTTATTATTTGGTTTGAGGTGGTTTATTAATTGTTTTCAAGGTAGCAATGCCCTCTGCTTTTTAAAAATATGACGGCCACTGCCGATGTTTTAACTAATAATTCAGCTACAGAGCTGTTCATATCAAAATGAATGTCGAAGGAGACAGAATGTTCAAGAGGATAGTAATCCCCGTTTTACTTATTACATTGTCGGCATGCGCGCCTAAAAATTTTAATGGAACCTTTACTGAGGGCCAAGAATCCCTGCCTGTTTCCATGACAGCTACAGCACACATGCTCTCAGGAACTGATTATTCTCTGGAAACAGAACTTCCCGATGGAAGTGTTTTCAAGGGTGAAATTGATACCAGACATCCCTCGGCAATACTTTACAATACTAAAGGTAAAAGCATGAAATGCGATTTTTCTTTTAAAAATAAGAAAAAATCGTTTAAAGCAGGTGGAAAAGCTGTCTGCACCACTTCTGAAGGACAGTCTCTTGATTTAACTTTCTGATCTATTGCAAATAATTATAATAAATGATTCTGCTAAACAGGCTTTCATATAATTTCGGCTCAAACTGGGCCCTTAAAGATATCAATCTTGAAGTAGGCAAAGGTGAGTTTGTATTTCTTACCGGTCATTCCGGGGCAGGAAAAACAACTCTTATGCGTCTTCTTTATGGAGCGTTGCCGGTTACCAGAGGTCAGGCCACCGTTGCCGGTTTCGATCTGCATTCTTTAAAGAAGAGAAAAATACCTGAACTGCGCAGAGAAGTCGGCGTTGTTTTTCAGGATTTTAAAATTCTCACCAACCGAACTGTTTTTGAAAATATCGCACTCGCGCTTATTGTCCGCAGAATGCCTAAATCAACAATTGATAAAAGGGTCAGAGCCATTATCAGAGCTTTAGGACTTGAAAAAAAGACATACACCTTATGCGAGCGCCTTTCAGGAGGGGAACAGCAAAGAGTTGCCATTGCACGTTCAATGGTGGTTAATCCCAAACTGATTCTTGCAGATGAACCTACCGGAAACCTTGATTTTGATCTTTCGATGCACCTTATGGATATTTTCAGACAATTTAATACTCATGGCACAACAGTCGTAATGGCCACCCACAGCCGTGAAGTTCTTCAAACCATACCGGAAGCAAGAATTGTTCACCTTGAAGACGGATGCATAGCCGAACCGCCTGCGCACCTCTTTATGGAGGACGAGTAAATGTTTATTCTTTTTTTCAGACTCGTAGGCCGGGGCATTCGTGATCTTGGTCTTCATCCATGGGCAAATATTTTTACCCTTATTGCAGTGACAATGGTTTCACTGCTTGCAGGTTTTTTTATGCTTGCCCTGCAGAACATCAATCAGGAACTCCTTAAAACACGCGGCGAAGTTCAGTTTCAGATATTCTGGAAGGCTTCAACACCTGAAGATGTTTATGTTTCGGAATGGGAAAAACTTTCAAATATTGAAGGATTGAAAGAAATTCATACTTTTACCCCGCAAAATGCACTGACACAGTTGTCTTCGGCTCTTGGTGGCGGAGAAAATTTTTCATATCTTGATAAGGATAACCCGCTTCCACCGACAGCTCTTCTTTCTTTTTCTGTAGAACCCGGTGCCGGTGACGAGAACTGGGCTTCAGATCTTCTTTCTGAACTCAAAGCTATGAACGGTGTGGATAAAGTCCACTATAATCCAATACAGATAGACCTTGCCAGAGGGTGGCTTAATCTGACAAAGACAATTGTCTGGCCGGTAATCATGTTCTTAGGTCTGGTTGTCGCGCTTGTTGTAGGTAATACGATGCGTCTGTCGCTTATGACCAGAAAAGACGAGATTGAGATACTTTATCTTGTCGGAGCCAAGCAATGGTTCATAAGAATACCTATTCTGACCGGCGGTGCTGTTCAGGGTTTTCTGGGTGGAACCTTAGCTGTAGGCATCCTTTACATGGCGCAGCAGTTTTTCAGGGATATATTGAATTTTCCACCTCTGTTTCTGAAAATAGGCTTCCTGCCTCTTGATCAATGCGCAATGCTGGTCGGCGTAGTTGCTGTTGTCGGAATTATCAGCAGTTATGTAGCCGTGCGTTGATAAAAAATATTAAAATAACCTGATCATGTTTGCAAAATACAACATCAGTCTTAGTTAATAAAAATGTCTCCGGAAATATTATGCCAACTGGATTCATTTCCATCAGTTATCCGGATTTTCGTGTTTGAAATCATAATATCAGGATTTTGAGCATCAGTAACAGTTTCCCGGGAAGTTAAACTTTTTTTGAGGTTTAAGCCTGTTATGGCATTCCCTGAATATATTTATCCGTAATATTAAAAAGAAGTTAATGAGGCCAATTATGAGAAGTAAAAAAATGACAGGTGGACTGGAGAAAGCCCCCCACCGTTCTTTGCTTTATGCTCTTGGAATGTGCAAGGAAGAAATGGACCGCCCCCTGATCGGTGTATGTAACGCCGCCAACGAGATTATTCCGGGCCATATGCACCTGCATAACATTGTTAAAGCCGTTAAAGACGGTGTACGCCTTGGCGGTGGTGTTCCCATGGAATTTCCCGCAATCGGTGTATGTGACGGACTTGCAATGAACCATGAAGGCATGAAGTTTTCTCTTCCGAGCCGTGAAGTTATTGCAGACTCAATTGAAATAATGGCAACAGCCCATCCGTTTGACGCTCTGGTTCTGGTTCCAAACTGTGACAAGATCGTTCCCGGCATGCTTATGGCTGCACTGCGTATAAATATCCCTACAGTCATCGTCAGCGGCGGTGCCATGCTCCCCGGATCAAAGAATGGTAAGAAGGTCGACCTTATTACTGTTTTTGAAGGCGTAGGCATGGTTAAAACAGGAAATATGACCGAAGATGAACTCTCAGGACTTGAGCAGTCAGCCTGTCCTACATGCGGTTCATGTTCAGGTATGTTCACCGCAAACTCCATGAACTGCCTTTCCGAAACTATCGGACTGGCACTGCCCGGCAACGGAACAATTCCGGCAGTAATGTCAGACCGTATCCGTCTTGCTAAAAATGCAGGACTTCAGGTTATGGAAGTTCTGAAAAAAGATATCAAGCCCAGAGATATCGTAACTGAAAAGAGCCTGAAAAATGCAGTAACCATGGATATGGCTCTCGGCTGTTCCACAAACACTGTTCTGCATCTTCCGGCAATCTTTAATGAAGCCGGAATAAAGCTTGATCTTTCAATCTTTGATGAAATCAGCCGTAAAACTCCTAATCTCTGCAAGCTGTCACCTGCCGGTCCCCACTACATCAGTGAGCTTAATGAAGCCGGCGGAATTCCCGGTGTTATGGCAGAGCTTGCCAAAGAAGGACGTCTTGAGCTTGATGCTATAACTGTCACAGGTAAAACTATCGGTGAAAACCTCAAGGATCTTAATGCAGGCATCACCAACCATGAAATAGTTAAGCCTATTGATAAACCTTACAGCAAGGAAGGCGGTATCGCAGTCCTTTATGGTAATATTGCCGAAGAAGGCTGCGTAGTTAAGCAGTCGGCTGTTGCACCGGAAATGATGCACAGAACCGGAGTCGCACAGGTATTTAATTCTGAAGAGGAATCTGTTGAAGCTATCCTTGGCGGAAAGATTAAAAAAGGCGATGTAGTCGTAATTCTCTATGAAGGACCGAAAGGCGGACCGGGAATGCGCGAAATGCTCACACCTACATCCGCTATATCCGGTATGGGACTCGGCTCTGATGTTGCCCTTATAACCGATGGACGCTTCAGTGGCGGTACCAGAGGTGCTGCTATCGGGCATATCTCACCTGAGGCTGCCTCAGGCGGCACTGTCGGCCTCATAAAAACAGGCGACAAGATAGAAATCAATATTCCTGAAAGAACAATCAATCTGCTTGTTGATGACGCAGAACTCAAAAAACGCAGAGCAGATTTTAAACCAATAAAGAAAGAAGTCACTTCTTCTTTCCTTAAACGCTACAGTGAAAATGTTACTTCGGCTTCAACCGGAGCAGTTTTCAAAAAATAAAAAATTAATCCGGAAGATGTGCTCACATCTTCCGGATTTTCCCTTCCCCTTTGATCCTTACGGATCAGTCCCTTTTCCTCACAGGATAATTTTTAAGCAAAGTAATAAGCTTTTCAGCATCAACTGGCTTGGGCAGATATTCGTTCATACCGCTTTGAATAAATTTCTCCCGGTCTCCTCTCATAGCATGTGCCGTAAGAGCTATGACAGGTATTCCGGAGACCTCTTTGAATTCAGGCGAGGTTCTGATGGCTACTGTAGTCTGTATGCCGTTTAGAACGGGCATCTGAATATCCATCAGCACAAAGTCAAACTGCTTTTTCAATATAACTTTGAGAGCCTCTTCCCCGTTATCAGCGCAGGTTACTTCATATCCGTTTTTTTCAAGAAGTTTGCTTATAGCAATCTGATTTATCTTTTCGTCTTCAACCAGAAGAATAGAATTGGCTTCGTTACTTACAGGCTCCTTAATCTCCACTTTAGCTTCACTTAATTTTTCATCAGGCATTTCAATAAGTCCAAGCTTGAGTGTTACATGGACTTCAGTTCCTGCACCCTGTTCACTGGAAAAGACCATGGAGCCATTCATGAGACTGATCAGTCTTTTAACCATGCTCAGCCCCAGTCCTGTGCCCCCGAAACGCCTTGTGTGGGAGCTGTCTGCCTGAGTAAAGCTGTCAAAAATATAAACCATGTCTTCATCTTTAATTCCGATACCTGAGTCAGTTATAACAAAATGGATATTGACTTCATTTTGTTCTGCTTCCCTGTTCAGAATATATATTTCAAGATTAACAAAACCCTTTTCAGTAAATTTGATGGCGTTACCAACAAGATTGTATAAAATCTGACGTATTCTGACCTGATCACCAACTACCGTTGCAGGAACTTCCGGATAAATTTTATATGTAAAATCAAGCTCTTTACGTGCTATTTCCTGAGAAAATGATTCAACAACAGGTAAAAGTGATTCTTCCAGCTGGAAAGGTTCTGATTCAATATCCAGTTTTCCAGATTCTATTTTGGAAAGATCAAGTATATCCGCCAGAATTCTGAGCAGACTCTTTGCCGAGGATATTCCGGTATCAACAAAATTTTTCTGCTCACTATCAAGATCAGTCATCTGAACCAGTTGAAGCATTCCCATAACCCCGTTTAGCGGAGTACGGATTTCATGACTCATATTGGCTAAAAATTCAGTCTTGGCCAGATTTGCTTCAACAGCTTTGTTTTTTGCAATACGCAGATTATCTTCTATCTCTTTTGATGCGGTCAGATCATGCATTGCCAGCAGGGTTTTATTGCCAAGATTTACAATAATCATTTCTACAGAGCGGTTTTCACCGTTCTTACAGATAAGCGTCCATTCTTGTGATTTCGTTTCCTGTCCGGTTTTTTTTACCTGAGTAATGGTTTTAATCAGACGCTCATTCTCAGGTTGCGGACAGGCCTTTTTCCACCAGCTTTCAAATTGTGAAACATCATCAATTGTATACCCAAAGCTTTCAGTAAATTTATCATTCAACAAACTTGCTTTGTAATCTTTTTCTATAAGACAAAGTGGGTATGGTGTTTTAACGACAATTTTCTGGAGTTGTCTTTCACGCTCAAGCAGTTTTTCCTCATTTTTCTTTATATCTGTAATGTCACTCCAGAGACTTAAAAAACAGACTTCCCCTCTTAATCTAATTGTTCTTATTTTTATAAGAAAATATCTTATTTCTCCGGCTTTAGTCTTTACTCTGGCCTCATACTTTTTTCCCCCGGATTTCAGTATGGAGGTCATGTTCCTTTTCATTTCAAGCTTGCTTCTGCCTATTTCAAAGTCAAAAATATTAAGCTTTGAAAATTCGTTGCGATCATACCCAAGATTTTCATAAGCCCTTCTGTTGAAATCCAGTATTTTACCGTTGGCGTTGGTCAGTAAAATTGCTTCAGCTGCCTGATCAAAAGTTATTTTATAACGGTCAAAATTCTCATTTTCCCTGTTTTCCGAAGCCTTACGCTCCTCTATTTCTTTGGATAGAGTTTCATTTGTCTTTGCCAACTCTTCGTTTCTTACTTTTATTCTCTGTTTGAGTTTAAGATTGAATAAAAGAATAAGAACTGAGCTCACGGCAATGACAGCGAGTATCAAGATAAGGAGAACAAAGTGCAGTTCACTGTTATCAAATGAATTTTCAGCAGCAAGACAGGTTGATGCCTTGAGCATTATCAATATTGATAAGAGTGAATTGATGACCAGTTTAATTTTCATAATTCGATAGTTACGTTTGGTTTAGCCATTAGGTATGAGGAATTTATATTTTAGGCTTATACCTATAATAAATCATAACTGAATAATTGTGTCGAGAAAGAATTAAATTAAATCGCTTAATATCAAATTTTATCTACTGTCCATTGCTGATCAGTCAAAATTTGAAAGTCCTAACTTTCTCACTGGCCTCTTCGCTTATCCCGTCATTTGAGCTTCCAAATAGTTTAAATTTTATATCTGCTGATATGCTGCTGATCCTTTCATTCTTTTTTCAAGGTGGATTTCATTTTAAAATGTTGAAACGGATTTAGAAAGTTTATCCGGTCCTTCAATCAATTCTTCTCTGTTCAGCTTTAAATATATATATTCTTCTTTTCGTTTTAGTAAGCTCGGTTCTTATGTTACTTAATTAGGTAAGGTATTAAAATATTAATATTTTTTAGGAACAATTATTGTAGGTCATAGTGAACAAACAAACATATTTTTTGTTCTTTTTACTTAGGAACACATCCACGGCACATATTATCAAAAGTTATCAACAGGCTTTTCGTTTCTGTCTTAACATATTGTAATTTAAGTATTTTTAAAAATTAATAAAGAACAGTACCATCATTTTTAACTTTAAATATGGGTATAACTGAATTTTAAAATATATATGAAATATGGTGTCTTAAGTTTCTGTTTAAAACTTTCCTACTCAGGTTTTGAACAGGAAATAAAAAACGGCCGCCTTTCAAAAAGAAAAGCGGCCGTTTGATATCTTATGGATATGGTAATTAATCTTTATTCATAGCGGTACGGATGCAGATAGTTGCCCCACCCCATGTAATACCAAGTCCGAGTACCATCATTATAATTGCTCCGGTAGTCATGATTTATCTCCTGAAACTTGTGTTTGTAGAAGCGTACTGGCCGAATGCTCCCTGACGGAAACTGAAAGCCAGTGCGAATATGGCACAACCGAAAAGAACAAACCATCCGCAAAGCATAATAGCTGTATCAGAGTAGTTTCCATAGTTTTTGGAAATATCAGTGATAAGGTTGCTGATGACCATTATGCCGAGCATGATCGGTGTGATAAATCTAAGGCAGATGTTCCAGGCTGAATTAATTTTAAAGTCTGAAACATTATTGATATGGCTGCGCATTTCTTCAAGGTCACAGAACCATCCGATGAGGATGATTTCAATAAGACCACCGAAAAGAATACCGAAGTTGTTGACAAAATGGTCAACAATATCAAGCAGCAGTAACCCACCGCCAGTTGTGAAAGCGGTACTTATAATGAATCCTATTCCGCATACAAGTATAGCGGCAGCTTTACGGGGCATTTCGAGCTTGTCGATAATAGCACAGGTTACAGCTTCAAGGATTGAAATCATGGATGAAATACCGGCAAAAGTAAGAGCAAGGAAGAACAGCACTCCGAAAAATGTCGGCATAGGCATAAGGTTGATGGCTGTAGGAAGGGTCACAAAAGCCAGACCTACTCCGCCACCGGCAACATCGCTTATCGGCACACCCTGCTTTGCAGACATATAACCGAGAACGCTGAAGATCATTATTCCTGCAAGCAGACTGAAACCACAGTTGATGAAAACAGTCATGCAGGCGTTGTTGCTGACGTCTGATTTTTTGGGAAGGTAACTTGAATAGGAAAGCATGATCGCAAAGCCGAGTGAGAGGCTGTAAAAAATCTGACCGAAAGCGGCTGACCATACTTTACCACTGGTAAGTGCGGAGAAATCAGGCTTGAAAAGCCAGTTGATTCCTTCAGAAGCACCATCAAGAGTAATAACGCGTCCGATAAAAATAAGAACCAGAATAAAGAGCAGCGGCATGAATATTTTGTTTGCTCTTTCAATTCCCCGGCGGACACCTGTGAATATAGAGATAAAAGCGACAATCCATGCAAAGCTGGACGCAGCGAAAATTTTCCACTGTATATCACCCATATTAAGTGGTGAATCTGTCAGTCCGAGAAACGCTCCGAAAAAGAATCCTTTAGGATCTGCAGTCCATCCCTGATTGAATGAAAGTATGAAGTAATCAATTGCCCAGGCAATAACCACTACATAATAACAAGCAATTACGAATGCTACCAGGACCTGCCACCAGCCGAGCCATTCCCAGCGTTTGGATATAGATGTAAAAATTTTGGGAGCTGATCCGCGAAATTTATGCCCGAGCCCGAATTCGAGCATCATGAAGGGGATACCGGCAATAAGCATAGCTACAAAATAAGGGATCAGGAATGCTCCGCCACCGTTATCGTAAGCCATGTATGGAAATCTCCAGATGTTACCAAGACCGATTGCTGAACCCACGGCGGCGAGAATAAATCCGGACCGTGATCCCCAGGTTTCTCTTTTTTGCATTTTAAAAAAACTCCTTTGAAACCAAAAACGATCCGCATAAATATTTTTAGCGGATTTGTTAAAAACGACTATATATAATCGCTAAAAGCGTAGAGCTGAACCAAATATGATACATTTTGATCATTGTCCACGCATAAAATACGAAAATGAATGGATACAAGGGCATCAGCAGTCTATTTATGTAATTTTAATATTAAACATCTTAATATAATTAATTAAAATATATTACCAACAATGTAATACAGTACAATTTAAAAAATGGAATAAAGTCTGTGTTTTACCAATAGTGTTTATTGCCTGATAAAAATTACAGATGCTGCTGCGATAACTGAAATTGAAACTGAAATAGATTAATTTTGCTGTTCAATAAGCTTATTTATTTTAAAAAAAGAGAATATTGCCGCATTAAATTTAAGAGGTTTAGGATTATAATCTGACCCCTTAAATTAAAATGAAAAAATCTGACATAAATTCCTAAGCGCTTATAATAGTGAAGATTTCATAATAGCCTATTTTATCAGTTTTTTAACTGCATCAGTGCCTTTTCTATAACAAATTCCCATACAAATTATATTTATCTGGTTGAAAAGAATGAACTGTTTTTAGCTTAATAAAACATACCTTGAAACCCTGAAATTATAAGGGTTGAACGCAGTGAATTAAGTCAAAAAGTCCTCTTGACGTAGCAGTGGATAATAACATACCTAACGGGCAGGTATAATAACCTATCGACTAGGGGGGTATTAATACCAACCTTATTAATAGGTTATTTAAAACGTCGAGTTTTGTTTAGCTTTTTCCTTTTATTTGGCTGGGTTTCATACTTGGAGGAGTGCCAGGCAGAGGAAGCTTAAACGTTGAAACGAGGCAACAAAGGGCCACAGATAGTCTCTGTAAACGCCCAATGCTTTGTAGAAAGGGGATCGATATCATGGCAAACGGAAGAAAGATTATGCGTTTTTCCGGTATCCTGATCGTCCTTTTGGGGGTGCTGGGATTCCAGATGGAAGTCTTCAGCAAGGTTGGTACCCCTGATGAGGACAGCAAGGTGCGTTCTGATCTGATTATGATCAACACCATTGCGAAACAGGAAAAACCGGAGCTCCCTGCAGTTGTTTTTCTGCACGGCACGCATACCAAGATGATGGCGGAGCAGAACAAAGACTGTACTACCTGTCATAAAGATGTGAACGGGAAGATGTCCTATAAGTTCATGAGACTTAAAGACGGTACTCCCGCTGAACTTAAAGAAATTTACCATAGTAACTGTATCAGCTGTCACGAAAGTGAAAACAAGGCCGGCCGCAAAAGCGGACCTCTTGCCGGTGAATGTCGCAGCTGTCACCAGAAAGAGCCTGAGCTTACAGCAAAGCGCGCAGATGCCGGAATGGATAACACTCTGCATTATCGCCACTGGAGTTCTAAGATTATTGCTCAGGATAAAGGTCAGGATACCAACTGTGGAAGCTGTCACCATGAATATGACAAGTACAGCAAAAAGCTTGTCTATAATAAGGGTAAGGAAGAAAGCTGCAGAGCATGCCATACTTCCAAACCTGAAGGTGATGTAAAAACAGACAAAATGGATGCTTTCCACAGTGAGTGCGTAACTTGTCATCTGGATCTTTCCAAAGCCGGAGTAGATAAGTACGGACCGGTTGAATGTGCCGGCTGTCACGGTGAAAAAGAACTCGCCAAAGTCAAAGCTGAAGATAAGAAACTTCTCAAAAAGCTGGGCGGAACTCTTCCCAGACTTCCGAGAAACCAGCCTGATGCTGTTCTTATGACTTCTTCCGTTAACGACAGAAAAGTCGATTCATCCAAAAAACAACTTGCCGGAATGATGCCTCCGGTTGCTTTTGATCACAAGAATCATGAAAGCAGCACTGAGTCCTGTCGTTCCTGTCACCATAAAACCCTTCAGGCTTGTTCGGAATGTCATACCGAACAGGGAACCAAGAAGGGTGGATACGTTACCCTGGAAAAGGCCATGCATAAGCCTGACAGCGATAGAAGCTGCACAGGATGCCACGCAAAAGAGCAGAAAAAGCCCGAATGCGCCGGTTGTCATGACCTTATACCTCAGAACAAGCAGTCTGAACGGACCTGTAGTGTATGTCACGAGAAGATCAAGGACGACTCTCAGGCCGACCTCACCACTCTGGCTGCCTCCGCCAAGGCAGCCAGAGCTAAAGAGATTATCTCCGAAAGGCCCGATTCACCGAATCTGCCAAGTATAGATGCAATTCCGGAATTCGTGACCATTAATGCTCTTGAAAATGAGTACAAGCCATGCAAGCTCCCCCATCGCAAGATAATTATGAGTCTTGTTAAGAAGATGAAGGGCGATAAGCTTGCTAATGCTTTCCATAGTACTCCGCTTGCAGTCTGCCAGAGCTGTCATCATAACAGCCCTGCTTCCGCAACTCCTCCGAGCTGCGCAAGCTGCCATGCCAAGCCTTTCCTCGGTAAGGACGGACGTCCCGGACTGAAAGCCGCTTATCATGGCCAGTGCATGACCTGCCACAAGAGCATGGGTATTGAAAAGCCCGTCTCAACTGACTGCACAGCCTGTCACGAAAAGAAATAACGGATAGCCTTAAGGAGTTACAATAAATGTTACGCAGAACATTCCTCGGAATGCTTGGTGCTGCCTGTGTCGGGGCTACAACTCCCGGCAAGGCCGGCGCCGCAGGGCACGAGTTTAAAGGTTATCCCGGAAGCAAGGGCGTTCTTTTTGACGAAACACGCTGTATCGGCTGCCGCAAATGTGAAGCAGCCTGCAACAAGGTCAACGACCTTCCTGCTCCGGAGAAAAAATTTGATGACCTTTCTGTTTTGGATACAAAACGCAGAACGGACTCGAAAACTTTTACAGTAGTCAACAAATACGAAATTGAGGGCAAAGGCTCTGTATTTCGTAAAAATCAGTGCAATCACTGTCTTGAACCTGCATGTGCTTCAGCATGTTTTGTAAAGGCTCTTACAAAGAGCCCCAGCGGAGCTGTTGTTTATGATGCTTCGGTTTGTGTGGGTTGCCGCTACTGCATGGTTGCCTGTCCTTTTGAGATTCCCACTTACGAATACGACGAGCCTCTTACTCCCAGAGTAAGAAAGTGCACCATGTGTGCTCCGCGTCTTGCCGAGGGCAAACTTCCCGGATGTGTTGAAGCATGTCCTAAAGAAGCTCTCACATTCGGAACAAGGGACGAACTTATCAAGATAGCCCGCCAGCGTATTGAACGCTACCCGGACCGTTATCTCGACCATATCTATGGTGAGCACGAAATGGGTGGAACCAGCTGGATGTATATATCAGGAGATCCTTTCTCCAAAACAGGACTTCGCGAAGATCTTGGAACTAAATCCGCACCTGAACTGACAGCCGGACCTCTGGCTGCTGTTCCCATGGTAGCAGGTCTCTGGCCTGTTCTTCTCGGCGGTATTTACGCTGTAAGCAAGCGCAAGGATAAAGTTGCCGATGAAGAGCGCAAGGATGCTGTTGACAACGCTATTGCAAAAGCAAGTGCCGAGGCTGAACAGACTCTTTCCGAAGCCTTGAGCAAGGCTGACGTAGCTAACAAGCGCAAGATCGAAGTCGAGGTAAAGAAAGCTGTAGAAGAAGCCCTTTCCGCTAAAGATGCGGATGAAGAAAATGGCGAAGAAAGCAGCGAGGAGGAATCCTAATGGCCACTCCCGGTAATAACGGACCTAAATCGGTCTTCAATACCTTTAATCTGGTAGCCGGAACCATTATTGTAATCGGTCTGATCATTACAGTGATCAGATTTTACAAAGGTATCGGTGCTGTAACCAACCTTGATGACAACAACCCCTGGGGAATCTGGATCGGTTTCGACCTTCTCTGCGGTGTTGCTCTGGCAGCCGGTGGATATACCACTTCGGCAGCATGTTATATATTCGGACTGAAGAGATACCACTCTGCTGTACGCCCGGCTCTTTTAACCGCTTTTCTCGGATACGCTCTGGTTGTTGTAGCTCTGCTTTATGACCTCGGTCGTCCGTGGCGTCTGCCTTATCCTATATTCTATCAGCACGGAACAACTTCGCTGCTGTTTGAAGTAGGTCTTTGCGTCTGCATTTATCTCACAGTCCTTTTTATTGAGTTCACTCCGGCTCTTTTTGAATGGCTCGGAATGAAAAAGCTGAGGAATTTTGTTGTTAAAGGAACTCTGGCACTGACAATTCTCGGTGTAGTCCTTTCAACCCTCCATCAGTCTTCACTTGGAGCACTTTATACAATTGCTCCATCAAAGCTGCATCCTCTGTGGTATTCACCGTATATGCCGCTGTACTTCTTTGTTTCCAGTATAGTTGCCGGACTTTCGATGGTTATATTCGAAAGCTCGATATCTCATAAGAAGCTTCACCGTATGATGGATGAGGAATACCTCAAGCATCATGACAGTGTTGTTCTCGGATTCGGTAAAGCCTGTTCACTGATTCTCTTCGGCTACTTCTTCATCAAAACGATGGGTGTGGCTTACGGTAACAACTGGCACTATCTCGCATCCGGATACGGTGTTGTATTCCTGATTGAGATGCTCGGTTTTGTCGCACTGCCCTGCTTCCTTTATGCTGTTGGCGTACGCGATAAAAATATCAAGCTTATTCAGAGAGCTGCTGTTCTGACTGTTATCGGAATCGTTTTCAACAGATTCAACGTTTCCATGATTGCTTTCAACTATCAGCTGCCTTCTTCCGAGAGATACTTCCCCACTATGATGGAAATCGGAATCTCCGTATTCATCGTGACAGTTGGTGTTGTTCTTTTCCGTTTCATCACTACCAGGATGCCTATTTTCTTCGAGCATCCGGACTACAAAGGCGAGCACTAGGCCGTCAGGGAGAAGAAGAAAATGGAAATACATACCCTTCAAGAATATTACACCTTTACCAAAGGTATCATGTACTTGTTGATGGGCGGCGCTCTTGTTGGCGTAACCCTGTTCTGGCAGTTCCTCATGGGTGGAAACAAAAAAGACGACTAGCCATGGGCTGTCGATAATTTAGGAGAGAAAAAATGTACGATTTTCTGACAGGTCCAATGCTCTGGCTGACTTTTATAGTCAGTTTCGGCGGACTGTTGGTGCGCGTCATTCTCTATATAAAGGGTCTGGACCAACAGCTTGACCGTGTAGCTTACCGAGCCCACCTTTCATACGGAATAAAAGGGGCTATCAGATCTATTCTCTGCTGGCTCAATCCGATTGGCGCCCGCGGCTGGAGAATCCGTCCCGGATTCACTTTCATGTTTTTCCTGTTTCACATCGGACTGCTGCTGACACCTGTGTTTCTGGCAGCCCACAATGTAATGCTTCAGGACGCTCTGGGCATAAGCCTCCCGGCTTTGCCGTCATTCTTAGCAGATACTCTGGCCTGGATTGTTGTTGTCGGCGGAGTATTCATGATTCTGCGTCGTATCGCATTCCCTGAAGTAAGAATTCTGACCACAGCTTACGATTATCTCGTTCTGGTTATTGCCGTAGCTCCTTTTGTTACCGGTCTTATAGCCCGTTATGCTGTAGGTGATTACCAGTTCTGGCTTCTGGCCCACATTATTTGTGGCGAAATCTGGCTGCTCAGCCTTCCCTTCACCAAACTCAGTCACTGCGTACTGTTCTTTATGTCCCGCGCTCAGCTTGGCATGGATTACGGTATCAAACGCGGCGGCATGAAGGGATCTTCAATGGCCTGGTAGGTCTGAAGATTTAAAAAGCCACATACAGGAGAAGCAAAATGCCTGAAGGAAAAATTTGTAATAAACAGCCTATTAATACTGTTGAGCAGCTTCAGCTGACACTCGCTGATAAGAGCGGCATAAAGTATTATGAAGAAATGGAACATCTGGATGTTGATACCGACAAGCTGTGGGCATCAATCCAGAAAACCATGAAATCAAGAACTAAAACCTGGCTTGAAATATGCGCCCACTGCGGCCTTTGCGCAGAAAGCTGCTTTCTTTATCAGGTTAACGGAAAGGTTCCCACACAGGTTCCTTCCTATAAAATTCAGTCCACCCTTGGCGAAATGGTCAAGAGAAAAGGTAAGGTGGACAATGCTTTCATGCGTCACGCCATGGAAGTTGCATGGTCACAGTGCACCTGCTGCAACCGCTGCGGAATGTACTGTCCTCACGGAATCGACGTAGGTGTTATGTTCTCATATCTCAGAGGACTTCTTTATTCTCAGGGTTTTGTACCGTGGGAACTTAAAATCGGTTCCGGTATGCACCGCATCTATCGCGCCCAGATGGACGTAACTCAGGAAGACTGGGTTGAAACATGCGAGTGGATGGCCGAGGAAACCGAAGAAGAATGGCCAGGACTTGAGATTCCGGTTGATAAAAAAGATGCGGATATCATGTATACCTGCAACGCCCGTGAACCCAAGCATTACCCTGAAGATATTGCAGAAGCTGCTATTTTGTTCCATGTTGCCGGTGAAAACTGGACAGTTCCTTCTGAGGGCTGGGAACAGACTTCGCTTTCCATGTTCGCAGGTGACTGGGAATGCTGTAAAGATAATGTTCAAAATGTTTATAATGCCATTGAAAGGCTGAATCCCAAAAGATGTATCGGCACCGAATGCGGTCATGCGCATCGCGCAACTGTCATCGAAGGCCCTTACTGGGTTGGTCGTGAAGACGGACTTCCGCCAAGACCTTACATTCACTATGTTGAATGGCTGGCAGAAGCCCTGCGTACCGGCAAGCTCAAAATTGATCCGGCAAAACGTATCAAAGAGCCTGTCACACTTCAGGATTCCTGCAACTATGTTCGTAACCACGGCCTCAAGATGATAACCAGAGAAATTATCGAATATATCGTTGAGCCCGGTTATTTTGTGGAAATGTCACCGAACCGTGAACATAACTACTGCTGCGGCGGTGGTGGCGGCTTCAACGGAATAGGAAAATTCCGTCCACAGCGTAACGTGGCTCTGCGTAAAAAAATGGAGCAGATTATTGATACAGGTGCAAAACTTGTCATAGCTCCATGTCATAACTGCTGGGATGCCATTCGTGACCTTGAGGAGGAATACCACATCGGAATCCGCTGGTCTTTCCTTAAGCCGCTTATAATCAGCATGCTCGAAGTGCCGGAACATCTTAAGCCCAAGGAAGAAGAGTAGTTTATCCGGCTGGTGTGCAGCTTTAATTGTCCGCAACAAAAGAGGTGTCACATGTTTAAGAAAATCCTTTTAGCGACAACAGGCTCTACCGCGAGCTTCGGTGCCGCCCGAGTCGCTTTCGATATGGCAAAGCGTTACGGCTCGGAAGTTACAGTCTTTCACGTTCTGGGAGTGCCTACAAAGGCCTACTCGCAGATTGTCAACGACGTTCGCACCGGCGAAGAAGTTGAAGTTGATGAAGATTACCGTTCATGGGTTGAAGAGGAAATCAGAACAACTTACGCAAAGCAGCTTGAAGGTCTTGATAATGTAAGAATTATTCTGACCACAGGCGTACCTTCGCGCGAAATTCTTCGTGAAGCACGTTCAATTGATGCAGACCTGATTGTTATGGGTGCAAGCTCAGGCAACAGTGCAAATTATTACAGGGGATATCCCGGCAGCACCTTCCAGAAGGTTGCCAAGGCCGCCGGTTGTCCCATCCTTACCGTACATCGTGAATCCGCATCCTACTGGGGTGGATTCTCGAAGATTCTTTTTGGAACCGACTTCTCCAAGCAGTCTTTGAGTGCGTTTCTCTTCGCGCTGAAAACAGCGCGCGAACTCGACTGCGAACTGACCATCTTCCACGCTCTTGATATCAGCGGAAAGGTTTTGGACCAGAATGAGATTGAGGAGAATCTCATAGCCGTACGCGAACGTATTCGCAGTACGTATTCACCTTTGATGGGTGATTTCAAGAACTATGACATTGAAGTCTGGGAAGGAGCTCCATACGTGGAGATTGTTAAACTCGCCCGTGAAAAGCAGGTCGACCTTGTCGTTCTTGCCCATCATACCCGCGAGCTTGATCCCGAAAAGGCTAGAATCGGCTCAACTGTTGAGCAGGTTATTGTCCGGGCCAACTGCCCGGTAGTCAGTGTCAGCAAGCCGGAAAAGGTCTGACCTGCCGGAGTGATGATAAAATAGGCCTCGGGTAATTCACCTTCGGAAAAGGCCAGAGGTGGATTTCCGGGTTTTATCAGGAGGAAAATTATGTCCAAAAAGATTCTTATAGTCGACGATGATAAAGAAATCCGTTCCTATATGAAGGATCTGTTCAGCGACAATGGTTACGAAGCTATTACTGCCGATGACGGTAAAGCTGCTTATGAAATTGCGGAAAATGAAAAACCGGACCTTATCACCCTTGATCTTGAAATGCCGGGTGAATGGGGACCAAGGTTTTATCGCAAGCTTACTCAAAATGATGAACTGAAGAGAACTCCGGTTATTGTTGTGAGCGGGCTTACTGCAAACAAGTACGCAATACCCAAAGCTGTAGCCAGTCTGAACAAGCCTTTTGATGCAGACGAGCTGTTGCTGCTGGTAAAGGAAAACATCGGATAACAGGTTGATATACCGAAAATCGGTCGGTGGGTCCGGGGGGGCCTGCCGGCCGATTTTACTTGAAAGGGCACGCTGCTAGGGTGTAGGGTTCGTCCGATTATGGACCGGCCGTTATAAAATAATATCCAAGGTGACGAGTAATGCCCAAAAAAATTATGGTTGTTGATGATGATCCGTACATTGTAGATTATCTGGTCAATGTATTTGAGGATCATGGATATGATACCTGCCGCGCTTTTGACGGTCTTGCAGCTTATGATGTGGCCATAGCTGAGAAACCCGATCTGATTACTCTTGATCTTGAAATGCCTAACGAATGGGGTCCGCAGTTTTATCACAGGCTGACGGAGCACGAAAATTTTCATGATCTGCCGGTTATAATAATCAGTGGTCTTCCGGGTATTCACATGGCCATCCAGAGCGCAGTCGCAACCATAAAAAAACCTTTTGATCCCAGTGATGTTATAAAGATTGTAAAGGATACCATAGGCGATCCATAAAGACTGACCTGGCCAGCTGTAATTCAGAGCCGGATTTTCGCTTATTCGGAGAACGGGATGGATGACGTAAAATTAATGCTGGTTGACGATGAGGAAGGCATCCGGCGTTTTCTGGGGCTTACTCTTGGAGATTTCGGATACGACGTTGTCACCGCAGCCAATGGCCTTGAGGCCATTGAAATGCTGGAACATACCAGAGTTGATATAATTCTTACCGATATAAAAATGCCGGTGATGGACGGCATTGAACTTCTTAAAAAAGTTAAATCAGAATATAGTGATATCGAAGTTGTCATGCTTACCGGGCATGGTGATCTCGATCTTGCCATCGAATCTCTTAAGGCCGATGCTGCCGATTTTATTACCAAACCGGTAAATGATGATGTTTTAGAACTTTCCATTGCCCGCATTGTTGAAAAAATTCAGATGAAGCGGGAACTCAAAGAATATACTGAAAATCTTGAGCGTCTTGTTGATGAAAAAACAAAACGTATAGTCGAGCTTGAACGCCAGAATGCGGCATGTCAGGTTATTGAAGGTTTCAGTTCCGCCCTTGCCGATGCTACCAGTGCTGTTGAATCTGACTCCGGTCTTTTTAATGAGCTGCCCTGCCTTGTTTCCATCCACAACCGTTATCTTGAAATTGTTTCAGCCAATACGCTCCTTAAAGAAAGGCTTGGCAATGTTGTAGGGCTCAACAGCTTTGATATTTATTCTGACCGCAACTCTCCCGGTAACGCCTGTCCTGTTCAAAAGACTTTTAATACCGGAAAAGGGCAGCACAGCAGGGAAACATTTATCGGCCGCAACGGTGAAGAAATTCCGGTAACTGTTTTTACCGCACCAATCCCCGGCAAAGACGGCAACATTGATCTTGTTCTAGACATTTCAGTTGATATGACTGAGCTCAAACGTCTCAGGGATGAACTTTTCACTACTCAGCTTAAATATCAGCGGCTTTTTGATGAAGCCCCATGCTACATTTCCGTTCAGAATCCTGATTACAGTATCGCTGAAGTAAACCGCAGGTTTAAGGATGACTTTACAAATCCTGACGGCAAAACCTGTTTTAAAACCTACAAGCACCGTGATGCTCCATGTAAAGACTGTCCTGTAAGGCAGACCTTTAAAGATGGCGAATCCCATCAGCTGGAAACAGTTATAAAGACTGAAAAGGGCGAGCATAAAAATGTACTGGTCTGGTCGGCACCTATCAGGGATGTTTATGGTGAAATCGTACAGGTTATGGAGATGTCCACTGACATAACCGAAATACGCAGGCTTCAGGATCACCTTACATCTCTGGGGATTATGCTCGGTTCCATGTCGCATGGCGTTAAAGGGATGCTTACCGCTCTTGATGGCGGTATTTACCGTCTGGAGTCCGGACTTCGTAAAAATGACCGTGAGCGTGTTGATGACGCTGCTGCCGTACTCAAAAATATGGTCGGCAGAGTCAGAAAGATGGTGCTCGATATCCTTTACTATGCAAAATCGCGCGAACTTGAGCTTGAGCTGGTTGAAGCTGCGCCGTTTTTAATTGATACCGCAAGGCTGATAAACCAGAAAGCCGAATCAGCCGGAGTTGATTACCGGCTTGATATTCCGGACAATCTGGGAACAATTAAAATTGACAGCAGTGCCATGTCCGCTGCTCTGGTTAATTTTCTGGAAAACGCCGTTGATGCCTGTGAAAGCTGTATTGGGAAGGAAGATAAATATATCGGTATGCAGGCCGCTGTTGATGGTTCCAGATTAAAAATATCTATTTTTGACAATGGAATGGGGATGGACCCTGAAACCAGAGATAAAATTTTCACCTTATTCTTTTCTTCAAAGGGTAAGAGAGGCACTGGAATAGGTCTTTTTATCTCCAGTCAGACTATCAGGGATCATGGTGGCGAAATAGAAGTTGAATCGGAACCGGGTACCGGGACAAAATTCACAGTATTTCTTCCACTTAAAGGTTAAAATAGTTCTTTTATTATAAAAAAACAGCGTCTTTAGTGATACTTTCCATACTGTTTGGAACCTGTTATCAGCCAGTTATAAATGGCTGTTTATCAGCTAATTAACTAAACAGGTATAATAAAACTTATGAAGCTCACTACCAGAAGCAGATACGGAACCCGTCTGTTGCTTGATATTGCAATGCATAGCGAAAAAGGTCCTGTTCCCAGCCATGATTCAGCGAGAAGGGAAGGTATTTCATTAAAATATCTGGAAAAGATATTAAAGCTCCTAAAAGAGGGCGGTTTTATTAAAGGCAAGAGAGGACCTAACGGCGGAAATATCCTGACTATGGCTCCCGAGGATATCTCTATTGGTGCCGTGGCACAGGTTCTTGATGGTGACGAGCAGATTCTTGATTGTGACGGTGATATGAGTACCTGTCCGCGGGCTGCAGTATGCCTGCGCAGATCAATCTGGGATGACGCCAACAAGGCCATGTATAAAATGCTTGATTCCTATTCGCTTGCAGATCTTATTAAAGACGCCAGACTTTGCCCCATGGACAGGAATATTCAAAAACCTGATTAGTTCAAAAGTTAAAAAATGCCGTGAGGCTGGGAATATCGGACTTGTTCAAAAGAATGCGCCAAAGCCTGATAATGAAGATGATTCTTTCCGGTGGAATAACACTTCTTGCGAGCGTAATTTTCTGGACATGGTTCAATGTTCATTTTTTCAAGGAAAACGTAACCGATAATATCCGTTCCGATACAGCTCTGCTTTCCGACACGGTCCTGCTTGGTTTGCATTATGCCATGATGCTTGATTCAAGGGATGATATTCGCGAGGATATCAATAACATAAGCAAGCAGCGTGAAATAAAGAGCATTAGAATTTATAATAAAAAAGGGTTGATTGTTTTTTCCAACAACCCGCAGGAAGTCGGTTCAAAGATCAGTATGTCCGCCAGTTCATGCTGGACCTGTCATAAGTTTGAAGAACCACCCGCCACCTTAAGTCTTCCAAAGCGCAGCAGAACATACGAAGAAAACGGACATGAGTTCATGTCCATCATTACTCCAATTCCTAATTCCGAAGGTTGCGCTCCCGGAGTATGCCATGTGCACTCAAAGGATGAGCAGGTGCTCGGGCTGCTTGAAATGGAAGTTTCAACTGAAGCTAAAAAGTCTATTCTCAGCACTTTTGAGCAGGTTAATATACTTATTTCTTTTATTGTTTTTGCCGCAACATTTATAGCTCTTTCCCTTTATACTTACAGATTTGTTTTCAGGCCCATCAATAAGCTTACAAAAGCCACCAAGGGTGTAGGTTCCGGCAATGGATTTAAGGAGATAAGCGAAAGCAGTCCTGATGAATTCGGCGCTCTTTATAAAGCTTTCAATATGATGGGGCTTCAGGTTCAGGATAAACAGCGGGAGCTTATTGCCCAGAAGGAAGAATACCGAAAACTGTTTGAAAATGTTCCCTGCCTGATCTGTGTTGTTGACAGAAATTTCAGAGTGATACGCCATAATATGGCCTATGAAATGCATTTTGGAAAACCGCTTGGCAGGCATTGTTTTCGGATAAACAAAGATAGAACGGAGAAATGTATTGAATGCCCGGTGGCTAAAACTTTCAATGACGGAATGGAACATATCAGCGAGGAATCTGGACTGTCCCAGAACGGGCACTCAATCCACTGGATTGTCTACACTTCTCCAATCAGGGATTATAACGGCAACATTGTTGCCGCAATGGAGATGATGGTTGATATTACGGACCGTAAAAATCTTGAAGTCCAGCTGGCGGCCTCTGAACAACGCTATCATGCTATCTTTGATTCCATACCTGAGGCAGTTTTTGTGCTGGATGTCGATACTCTGGAGATCGTTAATTGTAATGATCCTGTCCTGCATATTTATGGCTATGAACCAGCTGATCTTATCGGATCTTCTTTTCTCAATCTTTTCAGGGAAGAGGAGCGTCAGGATTATGATTTCATAGTAAAAAACAATAAAGAGATCGGACCATGCTCGCAGTTGACCGCATCGGGAAGACATATCTATGCATTGATGCGTGTTTCGCCTGCCGAGTTCAACCGTGGTGGTGTTCTCATTGTTACCTGTAGTGACGTTACCAAGAAGCTTAAGGCCGAACAGCAGCTTATTCAGGCCAGTAAAATGGCTACTCTCGGTGAAATGGCTTCGGGTGTTGCCCATGAACTCAATCAGCCTTTGGCCATTTTGAAAACAATCAGCAATCTTTTAAGTAGAAAGATTTCAAAGGGACGCATTCCTGAGCCTGAAATACTTGAAGAAATGGCTGAAGGTGTCAGCACCCATGTTGACAGGGCCAGTAAAATAATTTTGCACATGCGTGAATTTGGAAGAAAGTCGTCATTAAAGACAACACCTGTTCAGCTCAATAATGTCCTTAGACGCGGGTTTGAATTTTTCAGCCAGCAGCTGACCGTAAGGAACATAGATGTAATCTGGGATCTTGATGATAATCTTCCTGAAATAATGGCCGATGCCAATCGCCTTGAACAGGTTGTAATCAACCTTCTTATAAATGCCAGAGATGCTATTGAAGAACGCTGGTCCGGTGAATCTGCCAGAAAATCAGAGCGTAAAATTTTTATTTCCAGCAGTTTTAACGAGCATGAAATTGTTGTTGAAGTCTGCGATACAGGCTCAGGAATACCGGAACAGATTCAGGAAAGATTGTTTGAACCGTTCTTCACGACCAAGGATGTGGGAAAAGGTACCGGGCTTGGGCTTTCTATTTCGTATGAAATTATAAGAGATTATGGCGGTAATATTCATGCTGTCTCCGGCAATGGTCGCGGGGCATGTTTCAAAATTGTATTTCCCAATAAAGCTAAGACAAATTGACACATTTTAAATTAAGCCGGTTAAGATTCACTCTTAGGGCAGTTAAATTTTGTAACTAAATATATTTTGTGTGTAACTTTATTACTAACAAGATAATATGATTATCTATCATCTTAGTTTTCTTGAAAATATACCCTAATTAGGGCAGAATCAGGAAAGAATTAAAAATATAGGGAGATAGTGGAGCTGGTATATGAGTAACGCTTTAGAATTATTGACTGATGAAAAATTAAAGAGCCTTTTTCCATCCAGTAGAGCGGATGACTTTTTCGAAGCCCTTTTTGGCGGGGCTGAGGAAGGAAGTTATGATATTGACCTCGTTTTTACAGGTGAAAGCGGGGATGAGTTGAACTTTGAATTCAGGCTTAAACAGCGTCCCGGAAAATGTCTGGCATGTAACCTTACTTACGGTCTGCCGCAGGTTTTTTCCAGACACCCGGTAATCAATGTTAAAGGTGTGGTAGAAGATGTCTGCGAAATTCTTGGAAAGGATTCTCCGGCAGAATGGAATCTTGGTACAACCACCGAGCTTTCAAGACAACTTCATGCTATTCCGCTTGTTATCAGGTTTTAATTTTTGAATATCTGAAAACATAATTCTGATATTCGACTCTTAAATTGGTTCATATTAAAAACGGCAATCCTGTCTGAATTTATCAGACGGGATTGCCGTTAAAAATTAATTGGTCACTGTTTATAAAAATTTATTCAAACTGCTGTTGTCGGCTGTCCTTTAAGACAGATTACCAGCAGATACAAAATTCCTGCTACAGGAATGAAGGCCGTAAAGGCCAGTTTTTTTTTGCGTCCGAGATGGTGAAGCCTGCGGACTACAATGGCTGCGGAAGGCAGAATTGTGCAGACGAGATAGAGATTTAAAAGTGTTGTGGAAACTTTAATCAGAAATTCGTTCTTAAAAACAAGCATTAAGCATGACAGCACAGCAATTATCAAAAGGTGTACTATCAGGAAAATAAGGAATTCCCTGTGAGTCGATTTTCCTTCAAAATCGCTGAATTTTTTTATTGAATCGAAATATTCAATTAGATATTGCTTCATAATTACCTCCTTGATAGGGGGTATATTAACTGAATAAAGTCTGTATCTCTAATATATAGTTATAATAATATTAATTATAGTTACCTATTAATTCTCATAAGTTCGATTGTAATAGATAATTTCATACTATTGCAGGTTGGTTTTAAATTCGGAATTAGTAATGAAAAAGTTTTTTTTCTTTGGTTTAATGGTCAACATACTGGCCGAAACGCTACTTTATGCCGGTAAATACATTCAAAATTTTCAATCCAATGTCAGGATTTCAGAACTGGTTTATATTATCAATCCGTTTTCTTTTTATTACCTCAGCCTCAGTTGCGGTGAAGATAAAAGCACCATTGCAGTCAGTCACATTGTTGTTTCAATCATAAGTATTTTTTATATTTTTATAATTGGACTGATGTTCAAATCAGGCAGAAAGTATAGGGTGACAATTCTTGTCGGCTGGATACTTATCGCGGCGTATATTTTTATGGGTTTATGGATTTCTAAAAAAATATAATAAGTTATTTAAATATATTAAGCTGTCATCAGCGGAGAACCACAATGCTTGACTACAAAGTGTATCTGGACAGACTTGTTTCAGGGAAAGCTGTAGATAATCCTTATCTGGATTTTATGGGTATCAGGGCTGAGGAATTCAGAGCAGGGTATGCCCGTTTCAGTATGGAGATAAAGCCTGAATTTATTCAGGGAGCCGGTATTATGCAGGGCGGCCTGTCTGTCTCCCTGTGTGATGAAACTTCGGCCCATGCGGCAATTACAACCCTTTCCAATGATGAACAGGTCGCTACGATTGAGATTAAAAATGATTTTCTTTCAATGGCTTCAAAAGGGATATTAACTGCTGAAGCCACTGTATTTAAGCGGGGACGCACATTGATTGTGGTTGATTGCGTTGTGACAGATGAAAACAGTAAAAAAATATCCCGCAGTACAGCTACTTTTATGGTTATTAAAAATAAAAAATAACAACCCTGCGTATAGTTAAATAAAGGCTTCCACCTTGCGATGACATAAACGGTCGAGCAGGGCTGTGTCGTGGCTTATTATCAGCAGCCCCAGATTTCTTTCCGCGGCTGTTTCAAGCACGGTTTTCCAGATGGAGGCCTGCGTAAGCGGGTCGAGCATGGAAGTCATCTCGTCACACAGGAGATATCCTGTTCTTCCATCAAGAGCCCGGGCCAGACAGACTCTTTGCAATTCTCCGCCTGAAAGTTCATTGGGATACCTTTCGGCCCATGAACTGCTAATTTTAAGCGAATCAAGCAGATCAGCGGAAGGTGTGCCGGCCTCATTAAGAATGTTCTTAATTTTCCAGCGGGGGTTCACCGCAAGTTCCGGGTGTTGAAAGAGAATCTGTACCGGGTTGAAACTGCCATGCACAATCTGTTTTCCGTCAACGGTTATATCCCCTTCATCCGGTTTGAGATAACCAGCCAGAATTTTAGCAAGCGTTGATTTTCCGCGTCCGCTTGGTCCCGGCAGTCCGACTCTTTCTCCGGGGGCTATGGAAATGTCCAGATTTTGGAAAAGCCGCTGATGCTTTTTACTGTAGCGAAAAGAAAGATTTTTAGCTTCAAGCACGCCAGCACCTTACCTTTCCGTTATGGTACGGGCTTAGCGCAGGCAGCTCATGCGAACATTTTTCTATTGCGTTGGGGCATTGCATATAAAAAGGGCATCCCTCATTGTTTATACTTATTTCATCTCTGGTTACGGCTTTGGTGAACTGATTGCACGGAAGCGATGACCAGAGCTGTCTGGAATAGGGGTGGCGTAATGAGCCTTCATTGTAAAAATCAGCAGCATCTGCTTCTTCAAGAGTTACTCCACCATAAAAAACGGAAACTCTGTCAGCAACCTGTAGTGCGGATTCAATATCATGGGTGATAAGTACTACTGCTTTACCGGTATCTGCCAGCTGGCGCAGATGCATAAGTGTCTCATTGGCAACATTTTCATCAAGACCATTGGTCGGTTCATCAGCTATCAGCAGGTCAGCAGTCCCTATTGTTGCCGTGGCTGTCAGCACTCTTCTGGCCATTCCTCCTGAAAGCTGGAATGGAAACCAGTCATATATTTCAGCAGAAAGACCGTATTTTTTCAGTATCTCTTCAGATGACATTTTTGCCTGATGATGATTCATGCCACTTAGAACAGCGGATCGCGCAATCTGGGTTCCCACATGCAGCAGCGGGTTAAGGAAAGATACTGATTGAGGAATAAGGGAAATTCCTTTCCCGCGGAATTTTTTAGCCGTGCGATGCGTGATTTTTGTATTTTTAAAATACATATTCCCGGACACTGATGAATTTCCGGGGAGAATATCAAGCACAGCATGTGCCAGCAGGCTTTTTCCGGCTCCGGACTGTCCCACTATGGCTATAATCTGTCCGGCTTCAACATGCAGATCAAGACAGCGTATAGTACATACGGACTCCCTTTTCATGCCCCTAGTATAATTACTGAAGCTTACGGAAAGATTTTCTATTTCCAGCATGGTTGTTTCCTCTTATTCACGGCAGATATGAGGGTCTGAAAGTGAACGGATATTTGCTCCGAGCGTATCAAATGCTTTTACGGTTATGACCAGTGCTATTCCCGGTGCCACAGCCAGCCACCAGAGGTCCATTGAAAGGTAACGCATGGATTCCGCCAGCAGAACCCCGACTGCCGGGGTGTGCGGGGACATACCGAATCCCAGAAAAGTTAACGCTGCCGCATGCAGAATTGCATGTGGAAATAAGAGCAGAAGCCCAACCATAAACTGCGGTATGACATGGGGAAGCATGTGCCTTGTGGCTATGAAGAATTCACTTTTACCAAACTGTCTTGAAAGATTTACATAATCCATAGACTGCAACTGCATTACTTCTGCACGGATTACCCTTGTGAGTGGCGGCCAGTGGGATGCGGCAACAGCAATCACAACACCTTTTGCTCCTCCGCCACAGGCAAAGGAAATAAGGATAAGCAATACAAGGTGCGGGGTGGACATTGCCACATCAACCATCCAGGTTACAATTGAATCGACAGTACTGCCCATTGTCGCTGCGGCAAGTCCTAAAATAAGGGCGATGACCGCCGAACAGGTTGCCGCCGAAAGCCCGACACCAAGACTTATGCGCAGTCCTTTTACCGTTCTGGCAAGCATATCCCGCCCAAGCCAGTCGGTACCGAAGGGATGAAGTAAGCTCGGGGCCAGTTTACGCAAGGTGAGGTGGGTTACTTCCCCCTGATCTCCATAAAGCCATGCCGAGATAAAAACGGCACTGATAAGCACTAAACAGGCAATAATTGTAAACAGACTTTTTGTTCTGCCGTTGTATTGAAAGGTCGTCATCACGCTCCCCTTTTTCCACAGCTTCTTTTGCGCATACGGGGATCGACAATCATGTAGATGAAGTCCGCTGTTGTGTTTCCTGCAAAAACGAAGAAGGTACTGAATAAAACAATACCGAGTAGAAGAGGCACATCGCCGCGATAGCCTGCTTCAACAGTGGCTTTTCCCAGTCCGGGATAAGCAAAGACCTGTTCGGTTAGCACAGCTCCGCCAAATAGTTCTCCTAAGGAGGCGAATTGTAATGTGACAGCAGGAAGAGCCACGTTCCTTATAGCCCTATGGAATGCTGTTCCAAGGCGTGATTCACCCTGAGCTCTGGCGAATATCGCATACTCACTGCGCATGGCCTCAATTGTTTTTTCACGGGTATGCAGGGTTATCTGGGCCACTCCTATGAGTGACAGAGTGACAGCAGGAAGCAACAGGTGATGGATTCTTTCAAGGATTCCGACCTGATCAGCTTCCATCCCGATCGGCCATGCCCCGCAGACAGGAGTCCATCCCAGATGAATCGAAAATATTGTCAGCAGTATCATCCCTACCCAGAACGTGGGAGTGGAGGCCATGGTATAAGCGTAGATACTGATTACCTTGTCAATAAATCCTGATTCGTAGGCTCCTGCAAAAATCCCCATGATAAAGCCAAGTAATCCGGAAATTGTCCAGGCCATGAGCATCAGCCAGAAGGATGTGATAAAACGTTTACCTATGACTGAAAGTACAGATTCATTATAAATTGTTGATATGCCGAAATTGCCCTGAATAAGGTTTCCGGCCCACTTTTCGTATCTTTTGAGCGGTGGTTCATCCAGTCCCCAGCGATGGGCAATAACAGCTCTCTGTTCCGGTGAGACTTTCAGTACAGCAGGTCCAAGGTAGGCATCTATCGGATCGACGGGAGAAAAACTGACCAGAATAAATGAGAGTGTCGCGACTGAAGCAATAAGCAATACAAGGCGTGCGCCTTTTCTGCATATAAACTTGGCGGTTGCGTATAGTAATGCCGTAAGAAACGGCAGCCGGAGACATTTTAAATCTCCGGCTGCTGTGTCTTGTAACTCTGATTTTAGTTCCATTTCCACTCATTGATGTTGGATGTGATGGGCCATCCGTGTCCATGGGGTTCCATTTGGGATTTGCCGACATCAAGTCCTTTTCTGATGAAGTAGGTATGATCCAGATTCACCATCCAGGCCCATGCGGCATCACCGGCTGTGCAGAATCCGGTTTTTCCGTCCCATTGGGCTTTCTGCCAGTATGGTATGGACTCTTTGAATGATTTTGCGGCAACAGCTTCATCAAGATATTTATCCACTACAGGGTTGGAATAGAAACCGGCGTTCCAATATGAAGGTTCCGGAGATGATGGAGTGTGGTAAAGTTTATACATCTCAAGGGGACTGTGGTCGCCGAATCCGTAAACAACAACAAACTTGTGAGTCAGTTCAGTTTTGATGCGATCCCAGTTTTCGCCTTTGGGTATGGCATTTATGCCGATGGGCTTAAGCATGTCCGATACTGCAAGGGCCAGACCCTGACGCAGAGAATCTTTGGAGTTGTAGACTACTGTAAATTCTGCTTTCAGACCGTTCTCTTCACGGATTCCGTCTCCGTCAGTGTCAGTCCATCCGGCTTCTTCGAGTATTTTCTTTGCTTTTTCAGGATCGTTATCCTTGAATCTTATGGCCGGGTTATCCCATGGCAGATCATCAACAACGCCATAGGCGGGCCTGCCATATCCATCAAGAACTCCTGCCACAAGAGCGTTCCTGTCAATTGCATAGTTTACAGCCTTGCGGATAGCTATATCGGCTGTAACGTTGTTGCCTACTGGTACTCCTGCCGGGGTAGTTTTTCCTTCATCAGGAACTATCGGGAACATTAGTCCCCTGTTGTCTACGCTTTTAACTACATGCAGGGTCATTCCCGGTATTTTCTGGCTCGCAAGGTTTGATGGAACTCCGAGCACATCTATTTTTCCGGCCCGTGCAGCGGCAAGAGCTGTGTCTTCATCTGCAAAAAGGAAAACAAGTTTTTTGATTGCCGGTTTTTTTCCGTAATAAAGGTCGTTGACCTCAACAATCATCTGCTGTCCTTCATCCCAGTGTATGAGTTTGTATGGTCCTGATCCTATGGGGTTTCTGCCATAGCCGGGGCCGTATGTTTTTGCAGGAACAATACCGAGGGTTATTAAATGCTGAATAAAGGTAATGTCCGGTTTGTTAAGGGTGAGTTTGACAGTAGTCGGGTTTAGAGCTTCTGCTTTAGCAAGCGGAGTAAGATCAATTTTACCGCCGGATTCAAGCCCCTTATTGTAGGTGAAGGCAACGTCAGCTGCTGTGAGCGGAGTGCCGTCAGAGAACTTAACATCTTTGCGTATGGTTACGGTCCATTCTTTGCGGTCTGCTGATAATTCCCAGCTTGTGGCAAGGTCAGGCACAATTTTCAGGTCGGCATCTCTTTTAAGCAGTGTACTTTGAAATAGAGGGTTGCCATAGCTTCCCCAGCCAAGCAGGGGGTCGTAGCCTTCTGTATTTTCTCCGCCGACAGCAAGAATAAGGGTGTCTTTGTCTGCAAAAGCAGGGCAGACAGATAGAATAAAAATAAGCAGAACAGCTGCTAGGGAAAAAGAAAAATTAGCATATTTTTTTGAATAAATCATGGCACCTCCATGCTCATTTTTTAAGATAAGTGCCTCAATGTGATACTATAGTCAATAAGATGTTACTATTATCAATAAAAATTGAAAAAGATGTTAAAGGTGTTGAGCTGTTTAAAAGTCAGAGCTGTATGCAGTTAAGTTTAATCAGACTTATTTTTTTTAGAAATTTAAGATAATTATTTGTTTTTATTATGTAATAAAATTGTGTTGTGGTCTGTTGTGGATTGGAAAACAGCTATGGGGATAGGAGTTTTAAAATATTTCAAGCTGTTTGAAGGTGTGCGGTCTTTGCTCAGTTGAAAATTTTAAAAAAAGGAAGTTTGTGAGTTTTGATTATGGTTTGCTGTAATTGATGTAGTTCAGCTGTGTTTAGGGAGATTTTTTGGGGGAGAAGAATTGAGAGCTGAACGGATTTTCAGTGCTGCTGTATGCAAAGATTCTGGAAGATAAGATCGTGTTCAGGCTGGAATAGATTTTAACGGTTTTAGAATTTAAGCTGCATTCAACCGGGAGCAGCTCTTTTTTATGATGCATATTAATTTAGGGTGCATCATAAAAAAGGAAAAGCCCTCATGATTTTTTCATGAGGGCCTTTACTTACATGGTGCCGAGACACGGAATTGAACCGCGGACACGGGGATTTTCAGTCCCCTGCTCTACCGACTGAGCTATCTCGGCGTCGCGTGGAGAGAGTACTATCGAAACACGATGCTCTTGGCAAGTGTTTTTTTTGAATTATTTTGATTTTATGTCAATTTTTAAGTTTTTGAGCGATTCTGCGCTGACTAATTCCTTGATTCTACTTGCGTATTTTTCTTTAAGTCTGTCTAGAAATACAGGATCAGTCTTTCCTTTCCATGTTGTAACATTCAGATAACGTTTAGGAATTTTAATTTTATCAGGATTATATCCGGTATCGAAACGAGTTTTCCAGCGAAGAGCCTGAATTCTGTCCCCGGATTCCTGCATATTTTCAGCTATTTTGTCGTAACCAACGCTTTCAAGACATTCTGTCAGCTGTTCCAGAGTATATACTCCGCGTCCGAACAGGCAGGCGACCATGGATGTCACATAGGATCGTGCTGATTCTTCAGCAATAAGCACGTCACATATTTCGTTTTCGTCTTTGGTGTCATGCTTCTGATCCCATGAATACGCGCTTGAATCGAGGTGTGAATGTCTGAACCCCAGTGATTCGGCCACATAGAAAGTTTCACCTGTGGCATAACCGGCCATTTCCTGACCCAGAACACAGGCGAAATCTTCTCCGCCGTATTTAGAAGCGGCAACAAGGCTTCCACTGCCCAGCAGTTTGTAAAATTCATTCCGGGCTTCACCAAGATACATCACAGCTTTCTTATAGGAGTCTGAATTTCCGAAAGCCAGAGGCACAATTGTTTCCTTTTCGGAAATAAGGCCTTTCTCAAAAGCTTCAGTGGCCCATGCAAGGGCGACCCCGCCGGACATAACATCAAGACCGACTTTTTCGATTTCATCCATTATCCCGAGAACAGCAAAGGGGTCTGTAACTCCAAGCATGGATCCGGTTGAGAAAATAGGTTCGTAGTCGTAGGCAACCTGACGATATAAATACTGGTTCTGTTCCATGAATTTCTCACGGACGAATCCAATGTGAATACAGCCTACAGGACATCCGGCACAGGCTCCGTTTCTAAGCAGGGCTTCATCAGCAAATTTTTCACCGGTAATATTGTCTATTTTTTCATCAGCTGTTGCCTGTAAGTTACGCCACGGTAGAGACTTTAATTCGTTGAGAGTACTTAAATTGGCCGCTGTTCCCAGATTATGATATTTGCTCATCATATCCGTTGCGGTCATTTTTTCATAAACTTTGCGGTAAACTTCGGGATAACTTTTGTTTTCAGGCAGGGCAAAAGACCCGTCACCCTGTATCACTATAGCTTTCAGGTTCTTAGAGCCCATCACGCTGCCTGATCCGAGTCTTCCAAAGTGTCTGTAGGTATCAGCGTTAATACAGGCCATGGCGGACAGGTTTTCTCCTGCAGAACCGATGCGCAGTATGGATCGGTGTCCTGATCCGGGATACATTTTACGCAGGATTTTGCCTGTGGTGAAAACATCTTTCCCTGCTAGAAACTGAATGTCCCTTACTTCAAGATGACGCATTCCTATGCTCAGGCAGGAAAGCCTCCGGGCTTTTCCGGTAATGACGAGGGCGTCATAATCTGCAAATTTTAAAGCCAGTGCGGAGCGTCCTCCGGCATGACTTTCAGCAAACTGGTCGTGGTATGGTGATTTAAAAGAGCAAACAGTTTTGCTCATCAGTGGAAACAGACCAGTAAGAGGTCCGATGGAGAAAATTAAGGGCTGCTCCGGATTATCCCACGGGCGTTCTGGATATCCATACAGATTGAAAAGATGCGCTCCCAGTCCGCTTCCGCCTATATATATGTCCCGGCCTTCTATGTTTTCTACTTTGCCGGTTCCGGTTTCAAGGTCGACTACCAGAATTTTAAAATAGTCTCTGATCATGGCTTCCCTTCTCCGGCTGGATTTTTATCTTCGGAGTCACGTAATTCAAGGCATTCATGCGGGCAGAATTTAACACATCTTCCACAATGGATACAAACATAGGGCCTGCTTTTAAGATCGAGGTAAATTGCATCCACCGGGCAGGCTTCCGCACACTTGCCGCACCTTATGCAGAGGTCCCTTTTAAATCGTACTCCTCCCCCTTTTTTGCGCGCAACCATGGCTCCCGAGGGGCAGACTGCCGCACAGGGGGCGGGATCGCAGGCAAGACAGACTCTTGCTTCAAATCCTGTTGAAAGCCCGCCGGATGAAGCGATTCTTATTCCGGCGGTGTTCCATGAAAGTAATTTATGAACCAACCTGGCGCAGGCAAAAGAGCAGGAATGGCATCCTATGCAACGTTCCATTCGTGCGGCGGTCAGGATTTTCATTGTATCTCCGGATAAAATTTATGGCTGATGAATTTACGGATATGTAGTTGGAATATTCAGCCTTTTTCAATTTTTATTAAGTTATATCAGGTTATGCAGTAAAAAATATTTCCATTGAGGTTAAAAACAGCGTTACAATTTAAAAAATATTTTAAAGTTGGGGAACAGTACCGGGAATTTTTAAATTCCCGGTACTGAATGGATTTAGCTGAGTTCTTCGGCCTGATCAAGCTTGCCTATTGCGGCTGTTTTGAAATCCTTTCCCTTAAGGTTGGCACTAATAAGTTTTGCCAGCACTCCTTTGGGGCCGAGTTCAAAAAATGTGGAACATCCTGCCTCAAACTGGTTATTAACTATCTCTATCCAGCGGACAGAAGAAGTCATCTGGTTGCACATGATATCTTTAATTTTTTCAGCAGAAGATTCAGGTGCGGCACTGACATTGAAGTAGATGGAAAACTGCGGGGAATTCCAATCCAGTTTCTTCAGATAGGCCGCAAACTCATCGGCGGCATCCTGAATAAGGGGACTGTGAAAGGCACCGCTGACAGCCAGAGGAATAA
Organism: Maridesulfovibrio bastinii DSM 16055; assembly: GCF_000429985.1. NCBI lineage: Bacteria > Pseudomonadati > Thermodesulfobacteriota > Desulfovibrionia > Desulfovibrionales > Desulfovibrionaceae > Maridesulfovibrio > Maridesulfovibrio bastinii. Next base: position 23,497 of record NZ_AUCX01000009.1, on the reverse strand, counting down.
GGCGTCCTTTATTTTCTTTTGCTTTTACAGCAGCAATATCAATTGCAGCTTTTTCACCGCTGATTACATATTGGGAGGGAGAGTTGTAGTTTGCTATGCGCAGTTCTTTTGCTGATTCAGTCTTGGATTCTTCGACTATTTTTTCAACCTGAGACTGCTTTAATTTCAAAATTGCAGCCATTCCATGGTCTTCATTGGAAATTTCAGACATAAGTTTTCCGCGCAGACAGACAGCTTTTATGGTATCCTCCGGGCTGAGAACCCCGGCGGCGGCAAGCGAGGCAAATTCACCAAGACTGTGTCCTGCTGTGGCGGACGGTTTGAGTTTGTCTTTAAGGTAAAGCCATACAGAGAGATTGACTACTGTCAGGGCTGGTTGCAGGGCTGCTGTTTCAGCCATGTCTTTTGCTTCTCCTTCCCAGTAGATATCTCTGAGCGGGAGTCCGCTTTCTTTCTCGGCAAGTTTCCAGAGATCCATTGCTGTAGACCATTTTTCAGCAAAATCGCGGCCCATGCCGGCTTCCTGAGATCCCTGTCCGGGAAAAACTATTGCAGTGTTGGACATTTTATTCTCCTTGAATGTGCCGTCAAAGATCGGCATGATTAATTACAGTTGAAGTCAGGCCCTTAAAAAAAGGCTTGGTATCATAAATTTTTAAGTTAGTGTAAAATTCAGATTTTATACTTCAGGTTGAAAAAAGTAACTAAAATGTTCATAAGTGAACTCTAAGGTTGCATCGAAACCAGACTATATTATACTGATATTTGACACAGCCGAAAAGGACTTAGTCCGGTACTTTATAGTATCATGTTTAACATATTGACATAAATAGAGTTTTTCCGCCGGCGGTAAGGGATTGTCCATGCCGCGGCGTTCCAGTCCAAGAATAGAAACATAAGGCAGGTGCATAAAATGAGTGAACCGAGACTTTACAAAACAATTTATGAGATCACCAGGGCTATCAACTCCAGCCTTGAACCGTGCAAGGTTTTATCCAACATTGTTGAAAAAGTAACCACCCAGATGGACCTTAAAGGAAGTTTTATCAGACTGTTAGCCAAAGACGGCAAAACGCTGCTTCCTGATGCTTCATACGGGCTCAGCGAGCGCTATGAGAAAAAAGGTCCGGTTGAAGTTTCTAAAAGCCGGTTGGATCAGGAGGTTCTTAACGGACAGATTGTCTTTATTCAGGATGTCCGCAAGGATGACCGTTTTCAGTATCCTGAAGAAGCATCCAAAGAAGGTCTTGTTTCTTTGGTTGTACTCCCGCTGACCGCCAAGGGCGGCAAAGTTGTTGGTGTTCTGAGAGCATACTCCGGCGTGGAGAGAGTTTTCAGTGAAGATGAACTTGAATTCTTAAAATGCGTAGCCGATCTTTCCGGCCTTGCCCTTGAAAATGCACGCATGTTCCATGCCCTAAAAAGGGCCAGCGAACTGGCTGCTGAATACACTTACAGAATGGACGATTGATCGCCAGAGCGGAGGAAAAAATGAGCAAAATTAAAGTAGGAATTAACGGTTTCGGCCGTATCGGCCGTCAGGTGGTTAAGACTATATGGGAACGTCATCGTGACACAATTGAAGTTGTTGCGGTTAATGACCTTTTTGATATTAAAACCAACGCACATCTGCTTTCATGCGACACCAACTATGGTAAGTTCGCTGCCGAAGTCAAAGTAGATGGCGATATTATTGAAGTTGGCGATGACTTCAATATTAAAAACTATGCTGAACGCGATCCCCGCCAGATTCCCTGGAGAGAGCGCGGAGTTGACGTTGTAATCGAATGCACCGGTATTTTCCGCACCGGACCCAAGGCTGCCCAGCATTTTGAGGGAGGAGCCAAAAAAGTAATTATCTCAGCTCCGGCCAAAGAAGAAGATATTACACTGGTAATGGGCGTTAACCATGAAAAGTATGATCCGGCAAACCATCATGTCATTTCAAACGCATCCTGCACAACCAACTGCCTTGCTCCGGTTGTAAAGGTTATGCACGATAAATATGGTATTTCAAAGGGTGTGATGACCACTGTTCACTCCTACACCAATGACCAGAGAATTCTTGACCAGCCCCATAAGGATCTCAGGCGTGCCCGTGCAGCTGCATGCAACATGATCCCCACAACAACTGGTGCAGCTAAAGCTGTTGCCCTTGTTATCCCTGAGATGAAGGGCCGTTTTGATGGTTATTCCGTGCGTGTTCCAACACCGACAGTTTCATTGGTGGACTTTGTTGCCATCCTTGAAAAAGAGACCACTACCGAAGAGCTTAAAGCTGTTCTTAAAGCTGCTTCTGAAAATGAGCTTAAAGGTATTCTGGGCTACTGCGAAACTCCTAAAGTTTCATCAGACTTTATTGGAGACAGCAACTCCAGCATCGTGGATGCTGATTTCACAGTTGTTCAGGGTGGTAACCTTGCAAAGGTTTATTCCTGGTATGACAACGAGTGGGGCTATTCCTGCCGTATTGCAGACCTTGTCGACTACGTCGCCAAACGTGGTCTCTAGAAATATTAGTTTTAAGGTTCTTATTAAAACCCGCCCGATTCTTCGGGCGGGTTTTTCTATTGCGACAGCCACGGAATCACGTTTTAAAAACAGACTTTTCGTCCTCACGGAAACGGGTCGAATTATGGCTACTTGCACTATGCTATAATTTTCATTTTATGATCACTTTTTTTCAAAATCGAAAATATTATTATGTTGACAAGTCAACAGTTGATATGTCAACTGTGCGTCTATGAAGAGTGAGCAAAAGATAAATTCACCCGGTTACTACCTTTCAAAATTAATGCGTATTCATAGGCAGCAGCTTGGTAAAAAAGTTGCGCATATGGGTATAAGTATCGGTCAGGTCAGCACAATTATGGAAATTCTGGACTGCCCCGGATGCAGTCAGGATGAAATTTCCAATAGTCTTGCAATTGATAAAGCTGCTACGGCAAGAAGCCTTGCTGCCTTAGAGAAGTCAGGGTTTATCACCAGACTGGAGAATGAAAAAAACAGGCGGCAGAAATTAGTTTATCCTACTGAAAAAGCATTAAAAATTGAAAGTAGTCTTCGCGGCATTCTTGCAGAGAGCAAACAATATTTTTTCAAAAATTTTACAGAAAATGAACAGGAGCAGGCCCTGCTTCTTCTTGAGCGCATGGTTGAATCTTATGCGCAGTCAGTGAGCGGGAATGAATAGTTATGGATGATGAGTCAAGAAAAAGGTCTATTGTTTTTGTAGTCACTGTGCTGCAGTTTGTGATGCCTTTCATGTTTTCAAGTATAGGAGTCTCCCTGCCGGCTATAGGTAGAGAATTCGGAGCCAGCGGAACCCAGCTCAGTCTGGTTGAAGCGGCTTATATCGGAACCTGTGCGGCCCTGCTGCTTCCCTTTGGGAGGGTTGCGGATATCGGTGGTCGTGAACCGGTCTTCAAAATCAGTATTCTGCTTAACACCATTATTATGATTTTTCTGGGGTTCAGCTTCAATATTGAATCTTTTATCGGCATGCGGGTTATTCAGGGAACCATTATGGCGATGTCCATATCAACCAATATGGCTCTGCTGACAGATGCCATTCCAAGAGAAGAGCGTGGAAGGGCAATGGGCATAGCCGTTGCCGCTGTTTATGCGGGGCTGGCAGCAGGTCCTTTTGTCGGTGGAATTATTACCACTCATGCTGGCTGGAGATGGATATTTCATGGCGGGGCTGTTCTGCTTGGTTTATGCTATCTTGTAAGCCTCAAGAGGCTGGATTCACATTTTAATTTCAGACAGGGGCAGTCCTTCGACTGGATCGGTGCGATTCTGGTTTCCGTTTCCATTCTGCTGCTTATCGTGGGTGGAACGCATCTTGATTCCGGATTACCAGGAATACTTATGCTTTCAGGTGGGGTGATCTGTTTTATTCTGTTTATTGTTGTTGAGATGCGTACAGCTGAACCGATTCTCAATATGGATATGTTCACCCGTAACAAAGTTTTCGCAAGAGCAGCCGCAGTGCAGTATATCAACTATGCCGGAACATTCGGCATAACATTTCTGTTCAGTCTGTATCTACAGACGGCCAAAGCCATGACTCCGCAGCAGGCCGGGGTTGTCTTAATTATTCAACCTATTGTTCAGGCCCTGCTTTCGCCTGTTTTCGGAAGGCTTGCGGATAAATATTCAGCAAGGCTCATAGCCAATCTTGGGCTCTTGTGCTGTACCATTGGCACGGCGATGGGGATATTTGTTCAAGGCGAAACTTCAATGCATTTTATTTACGGGATGTTTGTTGTGCTCGGAGTCGGTTTTTCAATGTTTGCATCTCCGAATATGTCCATCCTCATGGGAAGTGTCTGTCCTTCCAGACTGGGCATTGCCTCAGCTATTTCAGGCGGATTGCGCAATATTGGCATGGTTTCAAGCATGGTGATCATAACAATATGTTTCTCGCTTTTTATGGGTGATTCCCCGGTGAAGCTTGAAACACTGCCCGAATATATGCAGTCCATGAATTCAGCTTTGTTTATTCTGGCCTGTCTTGGTGCTTTAGGTGTTTTTCTTTCCTTCCTGCCCATTGCTAAAGCAGAACAGAATGGATTCTCTGATGGGACTCCTGATTGTTAAAATAGAAATTCCCGGCCATTTGAAATGACCGGGAATTTTTTATATTTTCCACAGCTGATCCGAAACTTTAATCAGTTTCGGCAGTTGATATTTTTATCCGCGTCCGCAGCATTTTTTATATTTTTTGCCGCTACCGCAAGGGCAGGGTTCGTTTCTGCCGACTTTCTTTTCTTTCACAATCGGCTGAGGGCGGACGATATCTCCATCAGTGTAGAACCATTGGCCATCTCTTTTTTCAAAATGGCTGAGCTCATGATGTTTATGAGTGGCACCGCTCTGTTTGAATGTGGCGATAAACTCTACATCTCCGGTGCTGTCTTCAGCCTGTCCCTTATCGGTGGAAACAATTTCAAGACCGAGCCATTCGGATGATTCAGCCCAGCTTTTTACATGTGCCGGATCGTAATCCTGCTTGCTTTCCGGTGTGAGGGTGTTTTCAAGGTAATCATAATCCTTAATGGCAAATGAAGAGTAGCGGGCGCGCATCACAGCTTCTGCTGTGGGAGCATTTTCCTTTCCTTCAATGTAAAGCTGGCAACAGTCAGCGTAGTCGCGGCCTGAACCGCAAGGGCAAGCACTCATTAACGGGCTCCATAATTTTAGTGGTTATCGCATGATCCATGATCTTCGCAGATGATTTCGGTGTCGGTGATTTTACCGGCAGCCCAGTCTGCTACTACAGACTTGAGTTCGCCTTCACAACCGCGAATAACTTCAATGTTTTGTTTCTTTAAAAGATTAACAGCACCCTGACCCATATTACCGGCCAGAAGCAGTGTAACACCTTTGTCTACAAGAGTCGGCACAATATTGGATTTGCAGCCGCATCCCGGGGGAGGTGTCAGGACTTCTTCATCGGTGATGTTTTTGTTATCGTCAAGAGTGTAAACAGTGAATGCTTCACAATGTCCGAAATGGCCGTCAACTTCGCCGCCTTTTGAAGGGAGTGCGATTTTCATACTCAAATCTCCTTGCATTTTGGTTCCATTTGGGGAAAACCCGTGGCTTTACCTATAAGACATCCGACCGAGAGCTATGATAATAATCAACAGCACATTGTCCATACCCGAAAGTGAAATTTCGTTCAGCACCAGTCGCAGTTCAGGACCCGGAGGGCAGCATGTAAATACTGCTTCTACAAAGGTTACCCTGATCTTTAATGTTGATGACTCTGCGACACTCAGCCCGAATCAGAAATACAGAATCAAGTCTGTTCTTTCAGGAAGAATAAACTTGTCCGGTGAATTACGTCTTTCCGCCGAAGAACATCGAAGTCAGTACCGGAACAGGCAGGAGGTTGTCGAGCGTTTCCGTAAAATGATTACGGAAGCAGTCAAGCCTCCCAAAAAGAGGAAAAAGACTCGTATTCCTCATGGTTCAAAATTGAGAAGACTTGATTCGAAGAAGAAAAAGGCTGAGAAGAAAAAAAATCGCAGCAGGCCTGATTATTAAATTTTATGCTTTAGAAAAACAAAAAGCCCTCAAATGAGGGCTTTTTGTTTTTAAGGGGGGAGCAAGGTGTTGTGAAGGTATATTCAATTAAGCAGAGGTAATTTCAATCCGTTTCGGCTGAACTTCCGGAACCTTGGGCAGAAACAGCTCAAGTACTCCGTTTTTAAGAGATGCTTTTATGTTTTCGCGGTCAACCACATCAGCAACTGTAAAACTTCTTACATATTCACCGTCTGCAAATTCTCTGTCGATAAACTTTTCATTTTCTTCCTTGGGAGAATAAGCCTTTCCGCTTACTGTCAGTGAATTTTCGTCAAGGTCAATATTGAGATTCTCTTTAGTGACTCCCGGCATATCCATCAGGATGAAAAGTCCTTCTTCTTTTTCAATGATGTCGGTAGCGGGACGAAACTTTTCAAGCTGTTCTTCATTATTCTTGATTTCGTTTGTCATAAGTAAACCTCCTTATCCTACATCAATACTAATCTTTTTGGGTTTTGAAGAAACTGTTTTAGGCAGTGTTACAGTAAGTATTCCATTTGTAAGATCTGCTTTTACACTGTCTCTTTCAACCGGAACGTTCAATGAAATAATTCTCTGGAAGCTTCCGTAAGGTCTTTCATTGCGGAAAAATCTTCCTTCTTTGTTTTTGCGCTCACCTGTTATTACAATACTCTTATCTGTAAGAGTTAAATCAATATCTTCTATTGCAACTCCAGGTATCTCTGCTCTTATGTAGATGTTGTTATCATCTTCACCAATATTAATTGGAGGGTATGATACTCTTCTACGACTGTACCTTCCGGGTACAAAGAAGTCCTGAAACAATTTATCAAATTCCTGCGGAAAATTATTAAAAGAGCTGAAGTCTATTACCATAGTCTTACCTCCTCATTTTTTTGCGTTGATTGTAAAATATGTCCAGAATATCATTTGTCAACATTTCAAATTAAAAAAATGTGGAAGTTTTACAGACAAAAAATAAACCCCGCTTGAAAAAGCGGGGTTTTCAGACCTTTTACAAATATAAAAGGCTTTGATTTCGTTATCTTTTTTTACATGATTTCAACAAGCTCAATGTCGAAAAGCATGGTCTGGCCAGCCAGAGGGTGGTTACCGTCGAGAATAACTTTTTCATCGGTGACGGATTTGATGGTTACGTTGGTCACACCCTGATCAGTGTTTACCTGAAGCATCATACCTACTTCCGGGGTGATATCCGGCGGAATCTGTCCTCTTTCCACCTCGAAGGTGTATTCGTCGTGGTAGTCGCCGTAACCCTCTGCAGGGGCGATTGTAGCGCTTACTTTTTCTCCGGCCTGAAGTCCAACTACAGCCTTTTCAAAACCGGGAATGAGCATTCCCTGTCCGAGAGTAATTTCAAGAGGTTCATTTCTTTCGTAGGAAGAGTCGAAAACAGTTCCATCTTCGAGAGAACCTTTGTAGTGGACGCGGACCTTATCGCCGTCTTTGGCCTGAGACATGTGTACTCCTTGTACTTCTTACGGAAAACGTTAGGCATGTTTTCCGCCTTTGGTTGCACTATTTTTTTTCTTGTTTCCATCTGTCCGAAGGAATGGCCTCATCAATAAGCATGATGGGGATTTCATCCTTAACCGGATAGACAACCTTGCATTTTTCACACTCAAAGCCGGATTCGTCTTCGAAGAGGGAAAGGTCGCCCTTGCATTTAGGGCAGACCAGAATTTCAATCAATTCTTTATTGAGTGCCATTGTCTTGGTCTCCTTGAACAGTTTCGTCTGTGTCTCCTATAAACATAGATGAGGAAATCCTCAAGGTACATTTACCCTGTAAAGCCATAAGGAAAACTGGTAATCATACTCCATCAAACAGGAGTGTATCATGCCCGGAGTAGATTTGCATACTCATTCAACTGCGTCTGATGGAACTCTGACCCCTTCCGAACTTGTTAAAGCCGCCAAGGATGCCGGACTTGCTGCTGTAGCTCTTACTGATCATGATACTGTTTCAGGGCTGCCTGAAGCGCTGGAGGCCGGTAAAAAGTATGGCATTGAGGTTATACCCGGCTGTGAACTCAGTGTAAGCTATGACAGGGGAATAATGCATATTGTCGGATTATGGATTGACCCTTATGCACCCTGCCTGTCCGAGGCTTTCAGCAGACTTGTAAACTCAAGAGAGATCCGTAATAGAGAACTGGTTGAAAAGCTGACGGCTGTTGGTTATCCGGTCACTTATGAAGAAGTTGAGGCCCTTGCTACCGGAACTCTGGGGCGACCTCATTTTGCCAGAGCACTTGTACATCATGGATATGTGCACAGTATTGAGGAAGCTTTTCAAAAGCTGCTGGGCAAAGATGGCAAAGCCTATGTTCCTAAAATTAAGATTACTGCTGAAGATGGGATAGCTCTTCTCAACAGTGCCGGGGCAACTGCTGTGTTAGCTCATCCCTGCCTTCTCGGAGTTGATGACGCCCAGCTTGATGTTGAGCTTGAAAGGTTGAAAGGATACGGCCTTGAAGCCATTGAAGTTTATTACACATCCCATACTCTTGAGATGACCTCTGCATACAAAAAAGCAGCCCGGAAGTTCGGCCTTCTCCCAAGCGGGGGGTCTGACTTTCACGGGTCAGTTAAACCCGAGATAAGAATCGGTAAAGGTACCGGAAAACTTTTTGTTCATCACAGTGTGCTTGACGACCTTAAAGCTCTGAGGCAATCCAAGGGGCTTTCAGTCAATTTTTAAAAAAGTGGTTTAGAATGATAAAAACAAAAAAGCCCGAGCTTCTCTGTCCTGCAGGAAATATGGAGAAGCTGGAAACAGCTTTAATATACGGAGCTGATGCTGTTTATTTTGGTGCAGGTAATCTTAATCTGCGTTCACAGGGAGCCGGATTCGGCTGGGAAGAGTTGCCGGAAGCTCTCAAAAAAATTTCCGATGCCGGAGCAAGCTCGTATTTCTGTCTGAATGCTTATCCGCGGGAGAAGGATCTTGATTCTGTTCGCGCCGATCTTGATAAACTGGCGGAATCAACTCCGGATGGCTTAATTGTAGCTGACCCCGGTGTCGCTCTGCTGGCCCGAAAGACCCTGCCTGAAGTTCCGCTTCACATCAGCACTCAGGCCAACACCGGAAACAGCGAGTCTGTACGCTTCTGGAAAGAATTCGGAGCGACAAGGGTCAATCTTGCCCGTGAATTAAGTGCTCTTGATATTCGCGATATTGCTGAGAAGTGTCCTGATACGGAGCTTGAAATATTTGTACACGGGGCCATGTGCATGGCTTTGTCAGGCCGCTGCTTCATGAGTGCGTGGATGAATAACCGCAGTGCCAATATGGGCAGGTGTACCCATCCATGCCGATTTGAGTACAAGGCCACAGGGATAAGGGTTGAAGAAAAGACCAGACCCGGAGAAGTTTTCTGGGAATCGGTTGAAGATGAGGACTTCACTACCATCTATGCTGCTGAAGATTTGTGCCTGATTAGGTATATTAAATTTTTTACTGATCTCGGCATCGCAGCTTTGAAGATTGAAGGCAGAACTAAAAGTTCGTCCTATCTGGCACAGGCTGTGGATGTCTACAGAACTTCCATTGATGCTGTTTCAGGTGGCGGACATCTGCCAAAGGAAGCTGTTCCTGAGTTGCGCAATGTTTCAACCAGACCTTTGAGCACGGGATTTTTAAGAAAAAATAATCCGTCGAGAGTGGCCCTGCCGCCTGAGTCCGGAGAGAAAAGACCTGTTCTGGCTCGCCTTCTGGAAAAACGCGGTGATGACAGCTGGCTTGTTTCCGTAAAAAGCCGTTGGGAAGAAAGTAGAAATGTGACTGTAATAGCCCCTGCTTTGAGCAGACCTTCTATAGCAACGGGTTCGTATTCCTTTGAAAAATTAAATGGCGAAAAAGTCGATACAGTACATTCCGGTACGGAAGCTCTGCTGCGTTGTGATTCTGCTGAATTGCAGCAGGGATATTTTATTCGTCTCGGTGAATAGATAGTCGCATACTTTTATTGACCATGGTGTTCATATTATATAATCAGAACAGTAGAATAGACGCTTTTTAGCGCAGTGGCAGAATATATTGCCGATAATGCCGGATTTTTGAGATAGAGTGACACTTGAATTGTTGTTTCAGCTTAATATGAAGGAGGAAAGATCATGCTTGTAAAACATTGGATGACTCGTGAAGTGGTTACCCTGACACCTGAGCGTTCCATGATGAAGGCCGCAAAGCTGTTGAAAGAAAAGAATATAGGCCGTCTGCCGATCGTTAACGATGATGGAGAACTGGTTGGCCTTGTTTCCGACAGGGATGTTAAAGAAGCATCTCCTTCCAAAGCTACTACTCTTGATATGCACGAGCTTTATTATCTTCTTTCTGAAATTAAGCTTAAAGATATCATGACCCGCAAGGTTCTTACTGTTTCTGAGGATGACACTATTGAAAAAGCCGCAGTAATTCTTCAGGAAAAGAAAATAGGTGGTTTACCGGTTGTTGATTCCGAAAACAAATGCATCGGAATTATTACCAATACTGATGTTTTCAAAGTGCTGATTGAAATTACCGGAGTGCGGCATGGCGGAGTTCAGATGGGGCTCAGGCTCTCAAATGATCCCGGATTTTTAAGTCCGGTTCTTGATTACCTCAAGGACAACAAAGCCCGGGTAATGTCCGTGCTGACTTCTTTTGAACCGATACAGGAAAACATGCGTGATGTTTTTATCCGTATCAGAGATATGGATAAGGCTGACCTGAACAGACTGCGTGAAGGAATCGCGGAACGTTTCGAACTCATGTACTGGGTTCGTGATTCTGTAAACAGCCTTACCAAGTAGAGTACTATAAAATTATATCTGCGTTCGCAGTTATCAGAAATAAAAAACCCCGGTGTATTTACGCCGGGGTTTTTTATTTACTTATCTTGCGATCATTGAGCGGAGGATGTCCGCGCAGCTTTCAGCAGCATGGGCCATTTCATCAATGCAGTCGACGAAATGAATCAGCTGGTAGATATCTTTAAAATTCATTTTGGAAGTAAAAATTTTGTGTGAAAGGGATCTTTCAAGGTCTTTCACTTTTTCACGCTGTCCACGGACTTTGCGGAAGGCGTTTTTTGTTCCCTCACGGTCAATGGACTTACCGTTTATCAGGGAAATAGTAGTTTTAAGGGCAGGTCCGAGGCTTGTTGCTACTTCATTTATTTCAGAAACGAGTCCGATAATATCTTTTTGAAATTCAACTGGAATTTCAACTCTGCGCATTGCAAGCCAGTGCAATGCATCCTGAGCGTAATCAAGAACATTATCCTGAGAGCTTGTGTAGTTAAGGAACAGAGTTTTATCGACAGTCATAAAGAGGCTGCGGGGAAGATGGTTTCTGATGCTGCGTTTTATTTTATCAGCCTGAGCTTCAACGGTATCAATCTGTTCTGTAAGTTCTTTGAACTCTTTGCAGGTATTTCCGTTGGTTACATAGCATTCAACTGAATCGTTAATGATCTGAATGCATTCGGCAATTTTATCATAGTGTTTTACCAGACCTTCCATCGGGTCGTTTGTGGAAAGAAGGCCGAGGAACGGGATGTGAAAACTCATATATATCCTCCTGTTCAGGTTAATTGTCGTTAAGAAAGAAAAGTCCACTTAAGGATAGTATAAATAATAATACTTGTCAGTGCCGCAATCGGTACTGTGAGCAGCCAGTATATAACTATTTTCCAGAGTACTTTGAAATTGACGGCGCTGAATCCTCTGGCCAGACCGACACCCACAACCGCACCGACAGAGGCATGGGTTGTTGATACCGGGAGTCCCATGTTTGAGGCGGCAAGAACTGTTGTTGCTGCTCCGAAGTCAACTGCAAAACCTCTGGTATTTGTAAGTACTGTGATTTTGTTACCCACTGTTCCCATAACCTTGTGTCCGAGCAGTGCGATACCGATGGCAATACCGAGTCCGCCGAGGATAAGAATTCCTATGGGAACCTGAGCTGTAGAAAGAAGCTGATGTTCTTTGGAAATAAGGTAGATTGCCGCAACAGGACCGATGGCATTGGCTACATCGTTGGCTCCCTGAGACAGGGCCACATAGCATGACGTGCCGACCTGCAGTTTGCGGAATGTTCTCTCTACGGCTTCAGCACCTTCTTCCGGGTCGCCAATAAGCTTGCTGACCATTAATTTGCCTATGAACCACATGACAAAAGCAACAGCAAGAGCAAGCAGGAGTGAACCGGAGAAAGGCAGGTTCAATTTTTTTCCAACAGGTGTTTTATAGAGAAAAGAAAGGGCGATTAAAAGAACGGTTAAAGCCATCCATATCGGGGCCCATTTTTTAGCCTGATGGATAAAGTTTCGTTTAAATAAAATTGTTTTTCTGATGTGACTGAAAATGAAATAGGATATAGCTGCTGCAAAAAACGGTGAAATAATCCATGACATGACAATGCCCACCATTTTCAGCCAGTTGACTACATCCGGTCCGCCGGCCACGAGCCCGAAACCGAGAATTGCTCCGACGATTGAATGTGTTGATGATACCGGGAGTGCTGTCAGGGTAGATATAAGAACCCACCCCGCCGCCGCAATGAGCGAGGCAAACATCCCTATCATTATCAGTTTAGGATCAGAAATGGCCTCGGGATTGATAATTCCTTTACTTACCGTAGCCGTAACATGTGAACCGAGAATAACGGCTCCGGCAAAGTTAAGCACTCCGGCAATAAGTACGGCCTGTTTTACGGTTATAGCCTTTGCCCCCACTGCGGAAGCCATTGAGTTGGCTACATCGTTCGCCCCGAGGTTGAATGCCATCATAAAACCTGCAAAAAGGGCCAGATAGAAAAAAAGATCGTAAATATCCATTAAATACCCCTTGAGTGAGGAAAAAGAAAAGCTAGGCTGTTTTTTTCAGCTTTACGCAGAAAGCCGAGCCTTCCTTTGTTGTCGTGTCTACCGGGCTTTCAACCCAGATATCACCATTGAAGTTGCGGACCAGACTGCGGCAGATTGCAAGACCAAGACCTGAGCTGCCATTATCAATGGCATTTTCATCGAGCTTGAAAAATTTCTCGAAGATACGATCCTGTTCGGCGTGCGGTATTCCTGGACCCTTATCGATAACTTTTACAAATACATCATTTTCATGAGTTGTCGTCTCAATTGATATATCCGTGTTTTCAGGCGCATACTTAACTGCATTCTCAAGCAGGTTGTCGAAGATTTGAACTAAACCTTCGTGGGAACCGAGAACATCTACGTCCGGTATATTGGAGCAGTTGATGACAATTCCCTTTTCAGCGGCCTGATGGGCGACATCGCCTATGCTCTGATTAAGAGTGGAAACAAGCGATGTGGGTTCATTTTTCAGTTTCTTTCCAGAGTATTCGCTTCTTGCAAGAGCAAACATACCGGTAATAACTTTGGACATATGGTCGGCATTATTACGGATAATACTCAGAAAATTTTTAAGAACAGCTTCATCCTGAGGAGGATTGTCGATCAGTGTCTCAGAATACCCTTTTATACTTGTTAAAGGTGTTCTGAGCTGGTGGGAGGCATTGGAAACAAAGTCGCGGAGCACTTTCTCAACTTTGCGGATTTCGCTTATGTCATGGAAGACCAGAAGAACTTTGCGGCGGTCCTTGTAGTCGGTGAAAGCGACAATTGAGGCACTTATTGATCTGCCATCAGGCAGTTCAATGATCAGGCTTCTTTTTTCCCCGTCAATGTCAGCCAGAATGCTGTCCACAGCGTCCTGAATTTCATGGCGCATAAGAACTTCCAGCGGATTGCGGCCCTCGCATTTGCGGGCGGAAGGAAACATATCCACCAGAGATTGATTGACTGATTCAATCTGTCCTTTGTAGTTCAGGACCATGACCCCCTCGTGCATATTTTCAAAAATAGCATCAAGTTGTCCTTTCTGGTCCTCTATGATTTTTATATGTTTTTTAATTCTGTGGGCCATAGTGTTTATGGATTGGGCAAGGGGATAGAATTCACCTCCGGGAATGACCCGGATGCGCTTGCTGTAATCGCCATTGCCTATGGCCTGTGCAGTTTCGGAAAGAGATTGTACCGCACGGGTGGTTCTGCGGCCGAGAATGAAAGTCACAAGGGCTGAGCCGAGCGCAATGAAAATAAAAATTATGAAGAAACTTGTTTTCACCCTGCTGAGCCGCTGCCCTATTTTGGAGTAAGGCATTGCAAGGCGAAGTATGTTTCCCTTGCCGGGCATCTGTGCGGCGACATAAAGCATTTTGGTATCCAGTGTCGCACTGTGCCGTATATTTTCACCTTTACCGGAACGGACAGCTTCTATAACTTCAGGCCGTGAAGAATGGTCATCTAAAGTTCTCAGCCGTTCATCCGAAACCTTGGAATCGGCAACAACTTTGCCGTTTATTATATAAGTTATCCTGATTCCGAGTCTGGAACCAAGTCTGGTCATTTCATCCTGAAAGGCTGCGGATCCTTTTTGGGAGTCGCTTTTATTAATTCGCCACTTAACGTATTCCAGCAGCCTCTCTGTGGATTGCTCCTGCGAGGAGGTCAGCTCGGACGCAACAGTTCCATAGTAAAACCACAAAGTGAGAAGCAGGGCACATATAAGAATGGCCCATCCCCAGAGCATAATTCTCATGTGTAATGAATTTTTTAGCATCCAGACCTCTGTTTTTGGTTTCAGCTGCGTTTTACCGAACCACCCGAAGTGTTACACCGAGGTAACAATCACGTTACGACGATCGGGTCAAGGGGTGTTTTGGATGACCCTTCGGAGGTTATGCCGATAATTATAATTTTTACAGCTTTCGAAAGTTTGATACCCCTGTTCTACAGATTAGGTAATAAAATTAATTATATTTTTTAACATTCTGTAATACCGGGGATAATTTTGCAGATGACTTTTCATTCGTGGAAAAGTCTGTCTTGCTTTTTTGAGTTGAGAGGTTGTACCCGAATATTGTTACATTATTGTGACGATTTTAAAAATAGATTTGGTGAGAATACCCATGCGTTGCACTTGAGGCTTTCAGGAAGATGGGGTAAAAATAAAAATACCTGTATTCTAGATCGTATATGGAGATACAAATGGCTAGTAAGATTGATGAAGTTATACAGCAGATTGTTTTGAACGGCCCGATTCCTTCAACTGAATTGGCTGAAATTTGCGGGAAGAGTCATAAAACTCTGCTCAGAGAAGTTAATCCTGAAGATAAGAAAGCCAAACTCGGGGCTGAAACGCTGATGAAAATAATGGAAGTTACGGGTATAATTGAGCCTTTAAAAATTATGGCTCAGGAGCTTAATTTTGATCTGGTTCCCGAGGAAGACAAATAACCTAGTTTTTTGGGTAATCGGGAAAACTTGAGTTTTCCCGATTACAATCATCTACGGAGTCAGAATAATACATTTGTTTATTTTGTGGCCGATATTTGTCAGTCAGCATTATTTTTTTGGATTTTATTTCCTTCCAGCAATAATACCTTTTTCCCGGACTTGATTTTATCAAGGTCAAGCCATGGTGAAGACTTGTAATCAAAAATAAGATTAAGCTTTCCAAATTTGCTGTACACCGGGGTTAAAGAAGCCCTGTCTTTTAGAACAGCAAAAAATCCATTTATTTTAGAATGTTCAGAGGTAGTCTCTATTTTTTCAGCTGTGGAGTTGGTCACAGGCTGATTATGGATGAAACTTTTATTATCTGAAGCGATAACTGAGCATCTGTGATTTGCATCCATAGATTCGTTGAAGAGATCGTCAGCCTCATCCTTATGTCCGATCAGGGCTGAAATTACGCCTAAATTATTTAGTACACGAACTTTTTCACAGCCGTTTAATTCTTCTGCCACCATGTAATAAAGCGATTTAGCCTTATTTATGGTTGCATTGTTGTTCATATATAATCCGGCCATTACAAGGCCATCGGCCTGCGTTGTTATGGCAGTTCTACGGTTTGTGTATCCCGGCGCTATGGATTGAACCGAAGATACGACAGCTTCGGAAAGTTTTTTATCCGGATTGTTGTTCATGTTGTTTATCAGGACATTCAGGCGCAGCAGTTTTAGAATCTGGGTTGCATTCTGCGGTGTATTTTTGATTGAGGCCATATTGATATCTTCTGACTCAATTGACTGTGTTCCGTTGCGGGAAGCAAATATGGAGTTGAAAATTTCAGCAGCGGCACAATCGTTTGATTGTGGATATTCATCTCTCAATTCCCCGGCCCGCAGGAATAAATTATCAAAGGCATTGGAAGCTGTGTTCTCTGGAGAATTAATCCAGTCTTTAAAAATTCTTAATGCGGATTCTATAATTGCGGATTGTCCCGGATTAAATTTTCCGTATCCCTTTGCATAGTTAAAGGCATCAGGCAGCAGGAAGAGAATTGCTGAAGCCTGATCGGATGTTTTTCCGGATTCTTCAAAGTCGGGCAGAGCTTCATTGATAATACGGTCCAGCACATATCCCAGACCAAGTTCATAATACATGCTGTCTTTATTTTTAAGATCCCGGCTTTTTTCCAGATATGTTTTTGCGGAAGACATTTTTCCTGAACGTTGGATAGCCAGACGGGCAAAACCTGTAAAAGGTCTGGCATCGTCAGGATGAAGGCCGTGAAGCTGATGAAAAAGCGGTTCAGCCAGATCAGCCCGGCGTAATGAGATCAGGGCATGCCCTTTTGCAAGCAGGGCCTCAAATTTACTGTTGTCAGCTACGTTTTCGACCTGCATACATAATTTTGAAAGTAAATTAAGTTCCTTGATTCTTGCCTTGGTGCTGTTTTTTATGCTGACCTGCGGCGCAAGCTGCGGTTCAAGCATTTCTAAAATTTTATCTCCTGAGCTACGGTTGAGGCTTCTGTATCTGCATTCAGCAAGATTTATAAGCAGACGGGCGGGTACCGGAAGGCCGGAAGAGTTTATAGCCATCTGGTACAAAGATTCAGCCTTATCATTTTCTCCCTGCATTGAGGCCAGATTACCGAGAAACTCCAGAATCATAGGGGAGGCCGGTGAGTGCGGTTTTTCCAGAAAGAGCCTGCTGCCGATAATTTCTTCAATCCGGGAAGCGGTTTCAATTGATCGGTCTATCAGTGCTGTGAGGTTCACAACATGTTCAACTTTTTCTTCGGTATCAGCCTTGCGGAGCAGCGTGCGAAAATATCTGTCGAGTTTCTTAACTTTATCGGAGTTGAGCAGGGAACAAAGCTTAACCAGAATGATGCTTTCACTTCGCCTTTCATTTGAATATTCAGCTACATCCTGACGTATTTTTTCAGAAACATTGATGATTTTTTCTAAAATGGAAACCAGTTCTTTCTGGTCTGATACCTGCTCAAAATCAGTTATAAGCTCTCCGGCTTTAAAGGCCGGTAATCCAGAAAGACAGGTGGCGTTTACATTTTCAGGGAATATTCTGAAAGACGGTAGAGAATTTCTGGAACTTTTAAGCAGTGATTCTTTTGTCTTTTCAGAACCTGTTCCTTCAATATTTCTAGCTGAGAGCATCGGCCCTTCATTTATAAGGAAATGAAGAATTTTTCCTTTGTTACCGGATTCAAGAAAAATCCTTGCGGAACGGAAAAGTCCGCAGTTTTCAAGAATTATTCTTGCCGCTATTATATTTGCGACATCAGCTTTTTCTCCGGGAAGTATTTCGGAAATCGCTATGACTGCACCGGGGGTAAGACGTAATTCTCCTGAAACATCAATTGCTGTGATCACGTTTTGATTGATTTTGGAGGCAATGGAAGAAGACAGCTTGTCCGCAGCAGGTTGCAGACTTGAACCACCCTTTTGGACTCCTTTAAAAAAGAGGTCCGGCTCAAGGTTGAATCTATCACTTAATATTGCGGAATAAGAAGCGTTACTGTCTCCGGTTTCAATTATTCCATTTACAGAATATCTGGCTTTATCCGGCGTGGTTCCATTCACAACACAGTTAAGGCCTTGTTTCATCATGGAATCTTTAAGCAGTGATGAAAAAAGATATCCCGTTGCGTTATCCTGAGATTCAAAGTTTCCGATAAAAACTGATTTTGAAGCAGATACGTTTACAGTTGTCAGTATTGTCAGCAGGATAAGGAAATGTACGATACGAAAAAAAAATTTCATGGCCGGCTCCACATGGAGTTACTTAATTTTTGCCGTGCAGCATTTTTGCGATATAATGGTTGCAATATAAGATGCAGTGAATATCTCATATCTTACCCTATTAATCCAGAAAGGATGGTGTTGTCTTCATCTTCTTTAAATCAGCCCTGATTTATTAAAATTTGTTTAACTACGCTTATTTGTTTTATAAAGATATTTCATAAGCAGATGCTGTGTACCATAAATAGTAAGTGCAAAGTAAGCCCGTTATTTCTTTTGGAAGAATATTTTTGTAATAATTAAGCTGGTTTTTAGTTGGAATACTCAGAATATGAGCGCATTGCAGGCTGATTTTAAAACTTTGGAAGCGGGCCGGGGGAATAGTATTAAAAAGCTTGATATGGGTGGATACTGCATGTACTCGCTTGGCTGAAGAGAGTAGAAGCTGTTGCCTGCGGTGGATTTAATCATAATATCTTACCGTAATAACTGTTTTCTGTTTGCAGCTGATGTTTAGACAGTGAGAAGCAGACAGGTTTTGAAGCTGCTGATATGAAATATTAAAATTCGGAATAAAGATGATTGATATATTAGATTATAATCGTGAAGAGCTGGAAAATTTTGTCGTAAACGAGCTTGGCGAGCCTAAATTCAGGGCTGCTCAGCTTTGGCAATGGCTCTGGAAGAAAATGGCGCGAGATTTTGATTCCATGACAAATCTTGCCAAAGTACTGCGCGGCAAGCTTGCAGAAACTGCTGAAATTCTGTGGCCTGAAATTGAAGTTGTCAGCACCAGTAAAGATGGAACTATAAAGTTTTTACTGAAATTACGCGATGGTGCACAGATTGAAACTGTTCTCATACCTGGTGACGGACGCTATACACAGTGTCTTTCAACTCAGGTTGGTTGTGCTATGGGCTGTACTTTTTGCAGTACCGGGCAGATGGGATTTGAACGCAATATGACCATGTCCGAAATTCTGGGGCAGATTCTTGTGGGACGCCACTATTTGAGTGAGCACAATCTCAACGAGCTTAAAAACGTGGTTTTTATGGGAATGGGTGAGCCGCTTATGAATTTAAAGACGATGCTCAAAACCATGCGCGCTATGAACGATGACAACGGCCTGAGTTTTTCACCAAGGCGTATAACCCTTTCCACTGTAGGCTTTCCCAAGCAGTTGCAGACTCTTGGTGAAAGCGACCTTTGTTTTCCGGCTATTTCTCTTCATGCTCCGACACAGGAGTTGCGGGCCAAAATTATGCCCAAGGCCGCGGAAGTCCACCTCGATGATCTGATGGCAGCTCTTGACCGTTATCCGTTGAAACCACGCGGGCGCATAACATACGAATACCTGCTTCTGGGCGGAGTAAATGATTCTATTGAACATGCTAAACAGCTTGTTAAACTGCTGGGACAGAGAAAGTGTAAGGTTAATCTTATTGCCTACAATCCCGGCGATAAACCACTTTATAAAAAGCCCAGTGAAAAGGATATTCTTGCTTTTGAGAAATACCTCTGGAGTAAAAATATCACTACAATCCTGAGAAAATCCATGGGGCAGGATATTCAAGCCGCATGTGGCCAGCTTAAAGCTGAAAATCAGAAAAAGTAATTTTCGTAAGTATTTATAAATAAATGTATAAAAAAATCCGGCCCTGATAACTGGGTCGGATTTTTTATTTTAATGCTATACTGTAGTGCCGTTTTTCTGTTTAATCTTCAGTATCTTCAAGCTTATCGCCTGAAGAAGCGGCTGTTCGGGCCAGCTCATCGCAGCGTTCATTTTCAGGGTGACCCGCATGACCTTTAACCCATCTGAAATCCACATTGTGTTTTTTTATCAGTGGCAGGAACTGAATCCATAAGTCTTTATTCTTAACCGGCTTTTTGGCTGCTGTTTTCCAGCCGTTTTTCTGCCAGTTTTCCAGCCATTTTTTAGTTATCGCGTTTTTTACATATTGCGAATCTGTGTAGAGAGTCACATCACAGGGTTCTTTAAGGGATTCAAGGGCGGCTATAACAGCACGCATTTCCATCCTGTTGTTTGTTGTTTTCAGGTATCCCTGTGCGAGTTCCTTGCGGTTCTCATTGTATATAAGCACGGCACCGTATCCGCCGGGACCGGGATTTCCGAGACACGATCCGTCAGTATAAATCAAAACATTCTTCCGTGACATTTATTCCTGTTTCCTTTGTGGTTCTGCTTTTTTTAATTGAGGAACTTCAGTTCTGCTGTTGTCTTCAGTTGCACTCAGCTCTGATTCTGTTTCAACTTCAACAAGTTTTTCCCAGATCATGGCAACCGCAGTCTGCAAAGCCGTGACCCATTCCCTGCCGTTGAAGCTGTCTGCAAAATATCTGGTCTGCAATGAGTCAATAAAATCAGCCCCGAGCGCATGGCGGATCAGCCCCGGAAATTCGAGCACAACCTGTTTTTCAGCAGGACAGAGACCAATGAAGATTTCTTTCCCATCGTAGTCTTTAATTTCAATTGCTTTATTGCGTATATGGATAACAGTTTTTACGCCAAAACGGTCGTGCATGCTGTTGGAAAAGCCTTTGAAGTATTTCAGCTCCTGCTTGCTCATTACCCCGGTCTGGTCCCATATCGCGTTTTTGGTCTGTAGTTTATCCATTGTGCGCTGAGTGTTGAGCCAGAAGGCGTAAGCAACAGCAGCAAAGACAAGCACAAGGCCTATGGAACGCAAAAATTTTTCACCAGCAGTTCTTCCTCTGGGAGCGATATTCAAGCGCATAATGTTTTATCCCGATAAAAAGATTTAACGTGGTTCATATAAGTCTTTATTTCAGGCCGGTAGATTTTTACCGGAAATCCATTCTTTTAATGGAGTTTCCACAATCTTTCTTATTTTTTCAAGACCGGACTCTGTTTCGGACTCAAAGCGCAGAGTCAGCGCAGCCTGAGTGTTTGAGGCCCGTATTAATGCCCATCCTCCGGGAACAAGAATTCTAGCCCCATCTATGCTTATCACTTCATAATGTTTTTTAAAGTATGCAAGTGCAGCTTCGACCACTTTGAATTTCAATTCTTCGGGGCAGTCTATTCTTATTTCGGGGGTGTAAAATGTTTCCGGCCAGTCTGCAAGCATCTGCGAAATAGGTGTCTGCGTGGATGATAATATTTCAACAAGTCTTAAAGCAGCATAGATGCCATCATCAAAGCCGAAAAAACGATCTTTAAAAAAGATATGCCCACTAATCTCTCCCCCCAGTGGCGCACCTGTTTCAAGCATTTTGCTTTTCATAATTGAATGCCCGGTAACCGCCATTAAAGGTCTGCCGCCATGTTTTTTTATATCTTCAAATAAGAGATGACTGCATTTTACATCTGCGATTACAATCTCATCATTTCTCCTTGCGAGCATCTCACGGGCGTAAATTGCCAGCAGTCTGTCTCCGGGCATGAGGTGCCCTGTTTCATCAACAGCCCCAATTCTGTCTGCGTCACCATCAAGGCCAATTCCGGCTTCCGCTCCGTGGCTGACTACAGCTTTTTTCAGGTCAGTTATATTTTCTTCAACAACAGGGTCAGGATGGTGGTTTGGGAAATCTCCGTCCGGCTCGCAATAGAGAGGGATAACTTCGGCTCCGGCCTGTTTAAGCAGCTCACAGGCGATCAGTCCGCCAGCACCGTTTCCACCGTCCACAACGACTTTAACAGGTCTTTTGATTTTTAGTCCTGAGAGCAGAGTTTTTATGTATGTTGGAATTATGTCGTGGTGTGAGCATAATCCTGTTCCCTCGGAAAAGTTTCCGGATTTCATTATATTGTAGATTTCCTGAATATCTCCGGAATGAATTGTGGTTTCTCCGCCCCATATTTTAAAGCCGTTGAATTCAGGCGGGTTGTGGCTTGCGGTAATCATTATGCCCGCATGCATATTGAGATGTCCTACAGCAAAGTAAAATGTCGGTGTCGGTACAAGATCAAGATATACCACATCTATGCCGGAAGCATTCAGGCCTCTGGCTATGGCCGCCTGATACGCTGCGGAACTGTGGCGGCAGTCATGACCGATAACAGCTCTTTTCCAACCATGCTTAGTGAACCATGTCCCGCAGGCTTGGCCAAGTTTTTCAACCCAGTTCTCGTCAAAATCTTTATTTACAATTCCCCTGATATCGTAGGCCCTGAAAATTTCTTTATTAATTTCCATAAAATTCTCCGCAAAAAATGATGATCTGCAATAGTTTACACATCCTCACCAGCTACGTCATCAAAGTATTTTCATCATCCGTCAGCAAGTAATGCTTAAAGCATGATTATAAAAAAAATTATAATTGTAGATGTAAGTTGAATAAAAGCAATGCGTTATATAGTAAAAAGCTAATTTAAATTGAATTTATTAAAAATAGTTGAGCGAGAAATAATTAGTGAAGCTTATAACGTCTATAGATATTTTTATTCAGCATTGTGAATATGAAAGAGGCTTGGCAGAATACAGTTTAAAAGCTTATAAGTTAGATTTAAAACAATTCTGTATACATTGCTATAAAATTAAAAAAGATATTAGTATAAAAGAAATAGATAGGTCTGTAATACGCAGTTATTTAAAGTATCTTTATAGTTTGTATAAACCAAAGAGCATTAAAAGAAAAATAGCCAGCTTAAAAAGTTTTTTATCATTTAATGAACAGGAAGATTATATTGAAGTTAACCCGTTTAATAAACTGCGTTTGAAGCTTGAAAAAGAAAAATTGCTTCCAAGAGTAATTTCAAGAGAAGATTTAGAACTGATACTCAAGGCTGTTTACAATAATTATAGATTAAAATTGGAATCACATAAAAGCATAAGTGAATCAATAAGAGATATTGCTATATTAGAACTTCTATTTTCGAGTGGCATGAGAGTTTCAGAATTATGCAGCCTAAAATTTGAAGATGTCGATCTACCTTCCGGGCAAGTTAAGGTCTCAGGCAAGGGTAAGAGAGAGCGAGTGATACCTATCTGCGGTAAAGAAGTTTTAAATTCTCTCAGATTATACATCAAAGAATACAGTCCCTGGCTCGAACGGGACAAAAGCTTTTTTTTAAACCGGGACAAGCACGGAATGTCTACGCAATCCGTCAGGCTGTTAATAAAAAAATATTGCTACCTAGCTGGAATAACAACAAATATTACACCACATATGTTTCGCCATACCGTAGCAACACTGCTGCTAGAAAACGGAGTCGATATAAGAAATATACAATGCCTCCTAGGGCACAGCTCGCTCTCAGTCACAGAAATCTATACCCACGTCAGCCAGTCTTCACAGAGAGAAATACTAAAAAATAAGCATCCAAGAAAAGAATTCTTAAAGGGGGTGAATCGTCGATAACTACAAATTAT